>DASZMG010000105.1:0-25139 GCA_035551975.1 Candidatus Acidiferrales bacterium
CCTTGCGGAGCTGCGCGAGGAAAGCTACGTAATGGTCAAGCCCGGTTACACTGATACCGCCGCCATTCAGGGCGCCACGATGATCCAAGAGGTTGCGCCCACGCCCGATACACCCAAGAAGAAGAAAAAAGTACCCGTACCAAAAGTTTGAGGCGAATGAAGGCTCATTTCGTAGTCGATCTTTCGGATGGCCAGATGGTGGTGTCCCACTTTCTCGTCCGCGAAAAGGAAGTGCGCACTTCTGTGCGCACGGGCAACTCCTGGCTGCAGCTTGAGCTGGTGGACCGAACCGGCGCAATTTCAGGGAAAATGTGGGAGAACTTCGCCGCTCTTGTACCTACCTTCGATCGCGACGACGTGATTCAGATACGCGGCCGGGTGAAACTGTTCAATGGGCAGAAGGAATTAACTCTCGAGCAGATTATTCCGGCGCTGGAACGCGATTACGATCTCAGCGATTTTCTTCCTCATACGAAACATGACATTGAAAAGATGTACGCGGAGCTGTGCGCTGCCGCAACAGCGGTACGAAATCCGTGGTTAAGGCGGCTGTTAACAAGCATCGTGTGCGATCCGGCAATTGCGCCGCTCATCAAACGGGCACCGGCGGCCATGACCATGCACCACGCATTTATCGGCGGATTGCTCGAGCACATCGTGAGTCTTCTTGGACTCGCTCGCGGAGTGAGCGCCCACTACACGGAACTTGACGCCGATTTGCTTACCGCAGGCGTGATTCTGCACGATATAGGCAAGGTCGAAGAACTGCGGTACTCTCGCGGTATCGATTACTCCACCGAGGGGCGATTGCTCGGCCACATCACCATTGGCGTGCAAATGGTGCACGAAAGAATCAAGTCCATTCCGGATTTTCCGCCGCAGCTTGCGGTTTTGCTGGAACACCTGATCGTCAGCCATCACGGCACGCACGAGTTTGGGTCGCCAGCCCTGCCGCAGACCCGCGAGGCCATTGCACTGCATTTTCTGGACGACATGGATTCGAAAATGGGCACTATGCGCGCAACGATTGATCTGGCATCGGCTCTAGCGGGTGCTTCACTGTGGACCGATCGAAATCCTTCACTCCGCCGGGCATTGTTGCGGGCCGACAAGTATTGGAATGAAGACCACTCAAATCACAACGCGACCACCGAACCTAACGCATCATCCGATTCTCAGGGCACAGCAACCTCCGCCGAAAAGCTAACGGCGGAAAAGGATGGTCCGGTACTTTTCCATGAGTGAACAAATCCAGCCTGCCAGCCAACGCGTCGAAAAGCCCCGCCCTCCCCGGCGCGCGCTTTTGGATCTCGCGCCATTGGAACTTGACTGTCTGAATACGCTGTGGCCCATGGGGGAAGGGACCGTCCGGGAAATCCGGGATCGTTTGGCCGAGCGGCTGCCGCGCGCATACACAACGATTATGACCATTATGGACCGGCTTGCGCGAAAGGGCATCGTGGAGCGCAAGAAATCGGGCCGTGCATACGTCTATCGCGCCAATCTCACCGCGGAAGAAGCGCGTTCGCAAGCTATTGGTCATGTGATAGAGAAGTACTTTGGCGGTTCGAAGGAAGCTCTTATCGCGCAACTGACGGCGCCGAGCCAGACTCCGCCGCTTGTTCGCACGGCTGCTGCGGGTGCTGGAGCGAACTCCACTTCTGTGTCATCCACGCCTTCGGAGCCGGCCTCCGGCGGGTAACCTCTTGCCGGAACCAGGGGGGGCCGCACGAATAGACCTCGCAAAGGGGCATGCTACAATCGACTGGGACACAGCCGGTTGTAGTCCGGTATTGCATCGATGTTTCCAGCACACATTAAAATCCGTGATCTGTGCATTCGTCCTGCGACGATTCTTGCGCCAATGGCCGGCGTCACGGACACTGTTTTCCGCCGCGTGATCCGTTCTCTTGGCCCGTGTGGCCTGATCATGACGGAATTCACGAGCGCCGAGGGGCTCACGCGCAAGGCCGCTCGCACGCTCAAGTATCTTTATTACGATGAAGACGAGCGTCCGATTGCTGCGCAAATCTTTGGCTCGGATCCGAAGGTCATGGCTTCAGCCGCCGCGCTCACGGAAGATCTTGGTTTCGATCATGTAGACATCAATCTCGGCTGCCCCGTAAAGAAGGTCGTGAAGTGCGGCGGGTCGGGATTGCTGCGCGACTTGCCTCACCTGGAGAGGTTGTTCACGGCGGTTCGGGCGGCCGTACGCATTCCGCTAACCATCAAGATTCGTTCGGGCTGGGACGAAAACAATATCGTGGCTGTGGAAGTGGCAAAAATGGCGGAAGGCCTCGGCATCGAGGCCATTGCCGTTCACCCCAGGACGCGTATGCAGGGCTACGCCGGGTCTGCGGACTGGTCGATTATTCGCGACGTAAAGCAGGCGGTTAAGATTCCCGTTATCGGCAATGGTGATATCCGTATTCCTGAGCACGCTGTGCGCATGATCGCCGAAACTGGCTGCGACGCCGTGATGATTGGGCGCGCCGCGTCATCGAATCCTTGGATTTTTCGCCAAATTACGGATTACATCGAGACCGGGCAGTACACCGAGCCAACCGAGACGGACCGCTACCACCTACTTGCAAATTATTTCCGGAGCCTGATTGAGGCGGAGATGCCAGACGCCATCGGCAAAATGAAGCAGTTTGCTTCGCTGTTTACCCACGGAGTGCGCAACGGCGGGGAACTGCGCTACGCTGTGCACCACGCGCATACGGGCGCTGAAATTCTCGATTGTGTGGATGCATTCTTCGTGCAGACCATTTCTTCCACGAACTAACCTTTACCTGTAAACTCTACAGATTCACTAGGCACTCGGGTAATCTCACTCATCGCGGGTTACCAGCAGTTGTTTGTAGGCTTCTCGTTTTGTCAATCCGCGTTCCCGCGCAGCTGCCTTGAGCGCCGCTTTGCGGTCGAGTCCTTCGGCTTTCATGATTTCTTCTACCCGGTGAGATAACGGCTCGGAGTTCCCAGCGGTTGCGGAAGCGGTAGCCTGCGAAGGCTGCTGATCTTGCACGCCAATGAGCAATGTGATCTCGCCGCGGGCTGGTTTCTTTCGTACTTCCTCCAATACTTCCTGCAGGTGGCCGCGCAGGAACTGCTCATACATTTTTGTAATTTCGCGCGCGATGACCACCGGCCGGTTTCCCAGGATTTCCAGCGCGTCTTCGAGGGTGTCGCTCAGCCGGTGCGGTGCTTCGTACAGAGCTATCGTTCGTGGTTCCGTGGCTAGCGCACGCAGACTCTTCCGTCTGGCGCTTTGCTTCGAGGGCAAAAATCCCACAAAGGTGAATTCGTCGACTGGCATGCCCGACGCCGCCAATGCCGTTACGAAAGCCGACGGCCCCGGTACCGGCTCGACCTCGATCCCGTGCCGCAGGCACAGACTGACTAGCCGGTGACCGGGATCGGAAATCGCGGGAGTTCCGGCATCGCTCACCAGAGCGACCTTGGCTCCTTGCTCGAGTTCAATCACGATTTCTGGCGCTCGCGTGATTTCGTTGTGTTCGTGGTAGCTGACCAGGCGCTTTTGAATGTCGAAATGGGAGAGCAGCTTGAGGGTCTGGCGGGTATCCTCGCAGGCAATCAGATCGGCTTCTTTCAGCACCCTCAACGCGCGAAGCGTGACGTCTTCCAGATTCCCGATAGGCGTCGCGACCACGTAAAGGCGTCCCTGCGCTTTCTCTCCGGCTTGCCCCATGGATCGAAGGATTTCCTTGTGCGCGAGCGCCCAAGTCTCGCGAATTTTCAGTTTAACATACGGGTTTGCTTCGTTTCGGTGTGCGGTCACATTCGGCAGCGCAACGTGTTATATTTTGATATTCATCGGTATGTGAGAGGAGTTCAGCTTTGCCGTTATACGAGTATCGGTGCGTCAAGTGCGGTCATCGTTTCGAAAAGATAGAAAGCTTGTCCGCGTCTGAATCGAAGAAGTGCCCAAAGTGTGGAGCAAAGGCTGAGCGCCAACTGTCGGCCCCGGCCATTCAATTCAAGGGATCCGGCTGGTATGTGACCGATTATGCGGGGAAGAAGCCAGACGGGGCGTCCGGCGAAAAATCGGGTGACAGCGATTCGGGTAAGGCCAAGGAAAAAGCGGGGGACGCAAAATCCTCGGAGTCGTCGTCCAAATCCTCCGACGACTCGAAATCTTCCGACAAGGGAAGCAGTAAGAAGAAAAAATAAGCCGTTTTACGGCCGCGTCATCCGGGTGTGGTTTGCACTCTCTAGTTTTAGAGGCTCAGTCCCTTCAGATAGGCTCGAAAATCCTTGCCAAGTTTCGGATTTTTCAGCGCCAGCTCAACAGTTGCCTCCAGATATCCGAGTTTATCTCCCGCGTCCAGAGTTTTGCCTTCGTAGAGGTACGCCCAAAGTCCTGGGCCCGAAGCTAGCGCCCGTAGGCCATCAGTCAGTTGAATTTCCCCACCGGCGCCCGGCTTCGTTTTTGCCAGGTGACCGAATATTTCCGGCGGGAGCACGTAGCGTCCGCTTACTCCCCAGTTCGAAGGGGCTTTATCGGCGCTGGGCTTCTCCACCATGTCGCTGATCTTGAGCAAACGCTCTTTCCAGCGCCCCTCTTGTGCGGGCTTCGCGTCGATAATCCCGTACATGTGCACTTTTTCACGCGGCACTTCTTCGACGTGAATCGCGCCTTTTCCCGTAGCTTCGTAGATTTCGGTGAGTTGCCTGGTAGCTGGGACGGAACCGTCCATGATCACATCGCCCAGCAGGACCGCGAAAGGCTCATCGCCTACCATGTCCGCAGCGCAGAGCACCGCGTGACCCAATCCCAGAGCTTCGCTCTGTCGTGTGTAGCTGAAGCGCAGGCCGCCGCTGATGCTCCGCACAAGTTCTTTCTCGTTTTTCTTGCCGCGTTCTTCGAGGAACTGCTCGAGCTCTGGTGCAAAATCGAAGTGGTCTTCAATACAGCTTTTGCGCCGCCCGGTAACGAAGATGATGCTCTCGATTCCCGACGCGATGCACTCCTCGACCGCGTATTGAATCAAAGGTTTGTCGACGACGGTCAACATCTCCTTCGGAATCGCTTTTGTCGCGGGCAAAAATCGCGTTCCCAGTCCGGCCACCGGCAGCACTGCTTTCCGCACTTTTTTAGGCGTGTCGCTCATAAGTCCTTGGTTGTATTACGAAGATTAGAGCAAGAGAGAAGTTGCCGCGCCAAGGGCGCGAATCCCGTCCCCGTTGACATGCTACCATAAGGATTTCATGCACTTGCCAGCGGGGAACCAGGGTGTGACTTACCAGGAAAATCTTATTCTCGGCATTGAATCTTCTTGCGACGAAACCGCCGCTGCGGTCGTCGCCGATGGCCGCGTTGTTCGCTCAAACGTGGTGGCCTCGCAGGTGGCTATTCATCGCAAATACGGCGGCGTTGTGCCGGAGCTGGCTTCTCGCGAACACTTGCGGCAAATCGTGCCGGTAGTGCGCGAAGCGCTCGATCAGGCGCAAGTGACGTTTCCGCAACTCAGCGCCGTTGCAGTTACGCGCGGACCGGGGTTGATCGGCGCATTGCTGGTTGGAGTCACGTATGGCAAATCGGTGGCACAGGCTTTGGGAAAGCCGCTGATTGGTGTGAACCACTTGGAAGGCCACGTGCACGCTGTGTTTCTTGACGCGCACGCCGCGGGTCGTGTTCCCATGATGCCGGCAATCTGCCTGATTGTTTCGGGTGGCCACACGATCCTCTATCAGGTGCGGTCGGAATCATCCAATGGCGCGCCTCATTTCTCCTATGCACGGATCGGCGGCACGCGAGACGATGCTGCCGGCGAAGCTTATGACAAAGGCGCGCGAATGCTTGCGCTGGGGTATCCCGGTGGGCCGGTGATCGATCAGCTTGCTGCGCATGGCAATCCTACTGTGATCCGCTTCAGCGAGCCGAAAATGCGTGGCAACGTCTACGACTTCAGTTTCAGCGGAATCAAGACGGCTCTGCTGTATCACTTGAAGCGCAACGCGGAGTTGCAGCCGGAAATCGAAGCGCGGCAGAAGGCCCTCGCTCGCGGCGAACGCAACGCGGATCAGCTTCGCGCGCTTTGCACGCAACCTACACTCGACCTGATCGCCAGTTTTCAGCGAGCCGTCGTGTGCAATCTGGTGAACCGCACGCTGGCCGCCGCCGAGCAACAGGCTACGCGAACGATTCTTGTCTCTGGGGGCGTCGCTGCAAATTCCGAACTCCGCCGCGTTTTTGAATCCGAGGGATCTGCTCGTGGGCTCGATGTGTTTTTCCCCAGCCGCATTCTCTCGACCGACAACGCCGCCATGATTGCCGCCGCCGCATATCCACGTTTGCTTGCCGGATTAGTCGAGGACTTGACTCTGAACGCCGAGGCGAATCTGCCCCTAGCTTAAGCGCCATCCAAATTGGTTCTGGTGCCGCTGCCAACTATTGGACGATTTTTTGAGCGCGCAACGCCGCTCATTGTCTACAATTGCGTAAATTCACTGGTTCGAGAAACGGAGGAAGGCCATGCCCGAAACGCCGCAACAATATCGCTCTCGGATGTACGAAAATCTCGGCTCGCAGGACCCGCTCAAGATACAAGCCGCCACACCGGCTAAGCTTCAACGGCTGCTGAAGGCCGTCTCGCCCGCGAGACTGCGCAGGCGTCCCCAGCCGAAGAAGTGGTCCATATCTGAAATTGTTTGTCATTTGGCGGACACCGAACTCGTTGGCGGATTTCGAATGCGGCTGATTCTAGGTGCGCCCGGCACACCTATCACGCCTTTTGACCAGGATGTATGGGTCACCGCGTTGCATTACGACAGGCGCGACGCGCGCAAGGCTTTCGATCAGTTTCGCGTGCTGCGCGAAGCAAACCTCGCTCTGCTAAAAATGCTCGCTCCAAAACAGTGGAAGCAGGTCGGCATGCATGCGGAACGCGGCCCCGAGTCGGTTGAGACGATCGTCAAGATGTTCGCGGGCCACGACGTCAATCACCTCCGGCAGATTGAAGCGATTCTCGGTGACGAGAAGTAGGGTACTGCGCAGAATCGATCATCCTTGATTGTCCTCAGGCATTTGAGCCTTCTTTCTTCGGCTCCCTGATGAGACCCTATTAGGGGCATCCGAACCGCAAAAATGAATCCTTTTCAGCACGCGTACGACGCCACGGTCATCGGTTCCGGCCCAAACGGCCTCTCGGCAGCCGTGGCACTGGCGCAAGCTGGTTTGTCGGTACTCGTGGTTGAGGCCGCTGAGACCATCGGCGGAGGCACTCGTTCCGCCGAACTGACCCTGCCCGGATTCGTACACGATGTGTGCTCGGCGGTGCATCCTATGGCGGTGGGATCGCCCTTTCTTAGAACCCTACCTCTCTCGCAGCACGGCCTTGAATGGATAGAGCCACCCGCGCCCTTGGCGCACCCGTTTGATGACGGCACCGCAGCTACGGTGGAGCGGTCCATCGAACGTACCGGGGAAAACTTCGGCGCCAACGCCGGCGAGTACGTGGAATTCATGCACCCGCTGGTAGACGACTGGCCGAAACTGGAAAAGACGCTGCTCGGTCCAGTCCGCTTGCCAGATCATCCAGTTGCCGTTGCTAAGTTCGGGATGCTGGCGATGCGCTCGGCTTCTAGTCTGGCGCGCAGCTCGTTCAAAAACTCCAAAGCACGGGCGGTTTTTGCCGGAATATCCGCTCATTCAGTGTTGCGGCTGGATCGTGTCCCGAGCGCGGCATTTGCCCTCGTTCTCGGTGTTGCCGCGCACAAGGTCGGCTGGCCCTTCCCGCGCGGAGGTGCACAGAAAATTGCCGACGCACTCGCATCCTACTTTCGTTCCCTGGGTGGAGAGATCGCGATAGGCACCAAAATCGAGGCTCTGGATCAGTTGCCTTCGAGCCGCGTGATGCTTTGCGATATCACACCCCGGCAATTATTGCGAATCGCAGGGCCCCGTTTTCCGGAGGCGTTTCGCCGCTTACTGGAGCGCTATCGCTACGGTCCGGGCGCATGCAAACTCGACTGGGCGCTAGATGGCCCGATTCCATGGACCGCCGAGGCGTGCCACCGAGCAGGAACGGTACACCTCGGCGGCGAGCTCGAAGAGATCGAAAGTGCTGAGACTGCCCCCTGGCGCGGGACACCGGCGGAGCGGCCATTCGTCCTGCTCGCCCAGCAGAGCCTTTTCGACCCTACCCGCGCGCCGGCAGGGAAGCACTCGGCCTGGGCCTATTGCCACGTTCCGAACGGATCGAACGTTGATATGAGTGACGCGATCGAAAGCCAGATTGAACGATTCGCGCCAGGATTTCGCAGGCTGATCCTCAAGCGCAGCGTAATCACCGCGGCGAACCTCGAATTTCACAATCCGAACTTGATTGGAGGGGATTTCAGCGGCGGAAGCGCCGAACTCGATCAATTGCTGCTAAGGCCCACCTGGCGCACTTATCGCACGCCGGTCAACAATTTATACTTGTGTTCAGCTTCCACGCCTCCGGGCGGAGGTGTGCACGGAATGTGCGGATATTGGGCCGCACAGGCCGCGTTAAAAGATCATTTTTGATTTTTTGCGCAAATGCCCTAAGTCCCGAAAACCCCAATGCGGAAACTATGCTGCTGGTTTGGAGGACCGGTGTTTCGCCCGGAAAATGGCGAGGCCGACTCCCGCAGCAGCCAGAAGAATCATTGCCCAGATGATGAATTGGGTGTGCCGTGAGAAATATGCCAGGATTTCCCGTCCGTAAAATGCCGCAAGCGCCGCCAATATTGTGTAGCGGATTGCCCGGCCGAGAAACAGCGAAGCGAGAAATTCGTTTCGCGGATACTGTGCGGCACCCGCGGCGATAAGGAACGGAGTCATGGGGAAAGGAGGAGGTATTAATGCCGGCACGGCGATAGCCAAAAATCCCCACTTTTCGAACGCCTTGCGGATATTCTCCTTCTGTGACTGCTTCAATCTTTTTCCGAGCGTATCTTTCCCTTCGTGTTTTGCAAGGCGGTAGGTCAAATAACCGCCAAGCACAGATCCTGCCGTGCCCATAAATGCGTAATAAGGCCACCAGTCGCGTTGATCAGCGGCGAGAACCACGACGAACACATCCATGCTACCTGGCAGCGGCACCACTGAATTGTCGAGAAGTCCCAGGGGAATCAGGCCCAGGCCTCCCAGGTGACGAAGCCAAACCAGCAAATGCGTTTCCGAAGCAGGTTGCGCAATGAAGAGCAGGAAATGGCTGATCAATCGACGCCCTCGCTGAGTCTAGACCGACCGAGAGTTCATTCCGATTGAGCGTACGCATAGCGAAGAAAAGACGGAATAGGGGTTCTTCCGGATATGGTTCTAAATGGCTCGCAGCAGGCGGAATGTGTCTCCTATTTTAAGAAGAGCGGCTGTAAGTCGGCGATTGGAATAGGTTTCTTGCTCCGCCTTACCACGTACCAGCACGGGTCGTATCCTAACTGCGGGAATAGGGCGTAGACGCACATCTGAGTTTCAGGATCGCCAAAGTCGAGCTCGGCGCGGCCGTCCTTACGAGGGATCAGGTACATGGGGCGAACTTTGATGGTGTCTATTGGATCGGTGGCCGTCTTATGACCCATTCGGTAGCGCGCGTATAGAGTGTCCCCGATCCATAGCAGAGCCAGAGAAACGAGTAGCACAACCACCGTCCATTTCAAAACCTGCAAAACTCGTCTCATTCAGTCCACCTGGCTTATTGTGCCGGAATTCCCGCACCTCGCTGTCATTTCTTCGAGTGACGTGTCTCCGAAAAATGAAATCGGCCGAAATTTGCCCTTTTTGCTAACCTTGTTGGCTGGAGGCAAACCAGATGGCGAAATTAATCCACCTGTCGAAAGTGAAAATCAACAAGGAAGCCAAGAAGAAGAAAATCAAGACGGCTGAATTCGAGGGCTTCCCGGGAAAGGTGCGCATGGGGCTTCATGGCGGCGTGGCTGGTCACTTCAAAATTCAGCCGGATGAGCCGCTTCCGACGACGCTGGATTATGTGGTCGCAGCCATTGGAGGTTGCATGACTGGAACTGCCGCCGGAGTGTTGGAGGCGCGCGGGGTGAATGCCGATCCTGAGAATTTTCAGGTGCACGCTGAAGGGCGCATCGAGGAAGTCGACGGGAAAATGCTTTTGACCCACGTCACGCTGAAATATCGCATGAAGGTTCCGAAGGACAAGCGGGCCAGCGTCGAGAAGGCGCTCGCCAACCACGAAAGTTTATGCGCCGTATCAGAAAGCGTTCGCCGGGGCATTACCGTAGAATGGAAGAACGAAATCGAAGATGTTGTCGAGGAGCCTGAGAGGGCCGCCGTTTAGCGGTTCGGTATCCGGGAAACACTCATGGCCTATAGCTATTCGCAGCTCTTCAAGGAAATCACGGGACGCGACTTCGAAAACCGTCCCGTATTCGATGCTCCGCGCCTGACCCCGCTACGCAAGCCTATTTCTGAATCCACTATTGGTCTGTTCGCGAGCTGCGGGGCTCAGCTGCCCGAAGATCCCCGTTTAGGGGAAACGGAAGACATTTCCTTCCGGCTGATCCCTCGCGATACTCCCATTTCCAGGCTTGTGGTATCTCATAAGACGAAAGTGCGAAAGTGGGCCGTCGAGGATCTGAACGTGGCCTTCCCGCTTGAAAGAATGAAAGAGCTCGAAACCGAAGGCACTATCGGCCGCTTGGCACATACTTCGGTCTCCATGGTGGGCTCCATCCAGCGTTACACGGACCTTGTGGAACAAGCGATTCCTGCCATCAAGCAAATCTATGATGCCCAAGGCGTGGACCTCGTTTTCGTTTTCCCTTTCTGTCCCGCGTGCCACCGTGCCTGCGCCGTTGTTGCCAGAGCTCTCGAAGCTCGCGGCTTGCCGACACTGAGCATGAGCGTTCTGCTGGAAGCAGCGGAAGAGACCAAACCGCCACGCACCTGCTTTCTCGACTTTCCGTTGGGATGTCCCGCTGGCAAGCCGCATGAGGATGAACAGCAGCGGGCAATTTTGCGAGCGGCATTGCAACTGGCTCCCAAATTCAACGGCCAGCCCTGGCACATTGAGCGACTACCGTTCCAGTGGGCCGCGGATGGCAGCCGTGCCTGGGAAGAGGAAGTAAGTGATTTATACCGGAATGGTGGGCTGAAGATTGTCATGGCTCATCGCGAAGCTCACCATGCGCGCGGTGAGTCGCTGGTAGGCCGCGAACGCGAATTCACGGTTCGCTGTAATTGCTAGACTCGCAAAATTTTAGACAATGGGAAAGTTCGCGCTGAAAATTCGTTTCGCCCTCCGAAAATACCTGTCAAGTGCATGAAAGGCTGGCCGACGAGCCGCACATGCGCGGAGAAATGTACTGGATTGCATTCTAATATCGCTACGCTGTGCTAGTATCCACGCGGTTTGCTGCTGAAAAATCTGTCTCGAAGTTATTCACATTCTTTAAAGATTGGAGAGAGCGTATGAGGCGGAATGCTTTGACGGGAATGGTGTTCGCTGTGTTTACGGCAATTTTACTGACGGCGAACGCGGGCGTTGCGAACGCGCAGGCGCAAGCCCCATTGCCGGCACCATCGCCACGGCCATCCGCTCCGCCGTTCAACGCCGCCACTCTGGATATGGAGCCGCCGCCAGGGGGAGGAATCGCCATCCGCGCCGGACGCATGTTCGATCCCAAATCCGGCACAAATCTTACGAACCAAGTGATTCTGATTCAGGGTGACCGGATTACCGATGTTGGGCCGGAGTCGCAAGTGCAGATTCCTGCTGGCGCGAAAGTGATCGACCTGAGGAAGGCAACCGTTCTGCCGGGACTGATCGACAGGCACGTGCACCTGTTTCAGGATCAACAGCCGAACGATGCGCGCGCTGCATTTGTTGCGTTGAACTATGCGCTGAAAGATTTGCACGCGGGTTTTACCACGCTGCAGGACATGGGCGACCCTTGGGGATACGCGCCGGTGGAGTTGCGCGACGCGATCAACAAGGGGCTGGTCGCCGGTCCGCACTTGCAGGTGGCGGGGCCACAGGTCGACCCACGCGCTGCGCATTACTATCCGGCCCCGCCCGTATGGGCGCCGTTCGGGCAGGGAAATGGTTCGTACTGGCAGCTTGAACAGGACGTGAATTCGCCCTGGCTGGGGCGCGCGGCGGTACGGGACCATGCGCACTACGGAGTGGACTGGATCAAGATTTACGAAACGGAGGATTACGAGGGCGGCGGATATCCTGACCCGCCGGATTCGGGCGCGTTCAAGCCGGACGGAACCATGATCAATGTGCCGTCACTGAGCCTCGAGGAGAATCAGGCCATTGTAGATGAGGCGCATCGCCATGGGCTGAAAACAACGTGCCATGCGTATGGCGGGGAAGGGTTGCGCAACTGTCTCGCGGCAGGCGTGGATATGCCGATGCATGTGACCGTGGGCGTCACCAATGCGGTGGGCCTCGACGACGAGACCATCCGGCTGTTCAAGCAGCCGCTGGCTGATGGAACCATGCGTCCCGTGATGCAGACGATCTGGGATTTGATCGGCGACCTGGAAAAGGCCGATTTGATCGCCAGCCGCGGAAAGATGACGCGGCTGCGCGCTACGGAAGCAAGTTTCAGAAGGCTGACCGCGTCGGGCGTGACGGAAGTATTTGGCAGCGGTGCCTACACCATCGGACACGGCGTGCAGGCGTTTCAATTCGCGTATTACGTGAAATGGGGACTGACACCGGCGCAGGCCATCCGCATGGCGACGAGCAATGCCGCGGCGAGCTTGAATTTTGAACTGGCGCACGAGGTGGGAAGCATCGAAAAGGGGAAATTCGCGGATATCGTGGCGGTTTCGGGCGATCCGCTGGCGGACATCACGGAACTGGAGCGCATGAAATTCGTGATGAAAGGCGGAGTGGTGTTTCGAGATGACTTGAAATGACGGTGCGTGGCGCGCTGACTAACCGCGATCCGGAAAATCTCCCTTGGGAGTAATGGCCAACAAGACCACCGGCGAATTGCTCACATTGGACGGGACGCCGCGGCGCGAACGTGGCCTGCGAACGGGGCGCGGGATGCGACGGCGAGCGCGCGGAGGCATGGGTACGGCGGGCTCGGCGGTGGCGACGGGAATCGGAAGCGAAACCAGCACGGGATGATCGTTGCGATATTCGAGTGTGAAAACCTCGGAGCACTTCGCGCACAACCAGGCGTGTTCCACGGAGTGGCTATTCGAAGGGGCGTCCCCAGCGAGATGGGTACGCCGAAAGCGGAAAAGATTGCCCTCGCGGATTTTGCCGAAGGAGACCGTGCATTCGGGGTTGGCACAGTTGGGAAACATCGTAAACCTCAGTAAAACTCGAGTCTCGGCCAAACGTAGAATACGAGGACGTGAAGATCCGGTCCAACTCATTGTTTTTATCTGGTGCATTTGTATGCACGATTACCGCTTTGTGAAAATGTGGATTTTCGCCGCGGAGAAAAAGGGAACGACGTAAGTAGCAGGATGCGACGATTGCCGCTCAACAACGTGCGGCTTTTCTGACCCGCTGTATCGACTAGATAATTGAAATCGTTAGTGGGAGTTCTTCTTCAGGTAGCTTTCACTCTGGCTTCGTACTGTCTCTGTGCAGTCGAAACCTTCACTGAAAAGTAAAGAGAGGCCTGATATGCGTCGGTATATTTCCGGTCTGGCTATGGTGATTTCGAGTCTGATATTCCCCTTGTTCGCAACTTTCGCTCAGGGCCAGGCGCCGCTGAAGCGTGTGCAAGAGCTTCCATTTCCCGCAAGCGTCAAGGGCCGCCTGGATCATCTTGGTATTGACGTGGGTGGGAAGCGCCTGTTCGTGGTTGGTGAGGAGGCCCATACGGTATTGGTGTTCGATCTGAACACCGGAAAAGTGATAAAGCAGATCGCCATCGACCACCCCCATGCGGTTCTCTACCGCAGCGATCTGCAGCGGATTTACATCACGGACGAAGGAAAAGGAGCGCTGAATATTTATGACGGAAAAGACTACAAACTGCTGAAGACGGTGGCGCTGAAAGTGGACGCGGACTCCATCGGATACGATCCAGCCACTCACGATCTTTACATCGTGAATGGAGGAGACAACGCGCATGAGACGTTTACCATGTTGAGTGTCGTGGACACGACCGCCGGCAAAAAACTGGCCGATATCAAGATCGATGGCGACACACTCGAAGCTATGGCTCTCGAAAAAATGGGCACCATGCTTTATCTCGACAACCCTGCAAAAAATACGGTGGACGTGATCGACCGGAAAACGAACAAGATGGTCGCGGCGTGGCCGGTGAAACTCGGGAAAGGCAATTCGACGATGGCTCTCGATGAGTTGGCGCATCGTTTGTTTGTGGGCTGCCGCAACGGCCAGCTTGTGGTTTTCGATACGCAGAACGGGAAAGAACTTCAAGCGCTCCCGATTGGACCGCGCGCCGATGACATGGCGTTCGATAGCGGGTCGAAGAGAATTTACGTGATTTCCGGCGGTGAAGGCGTGGTCGGCGTCTACAAAGAGAAAGATCCGGATCATTATCAGTCGCTCGGAAAAGTTTCTTCGGCTCCCGGCGCGAAAACAGGGTTGTGGGTATCGGAGTTGAATCGTCTTTTTGTGGCTGCTCCGGCGCAGGGAAGCTCGAGCGGCAAAGTGTACGTCTACGAGCCAGAGTGAAGTAGCGCCAAGATTCCTTCCCATTTTGGACCTTGATCGTACTTTAGCTTCCTGAAGCAACAGGTGTGCATGCAAACCAGTGCGGTTGTATAGGATCCGGTTAAGTATTGACTTTCTTACTTGAGCCTTGATAAAACGCCAACTCATTCATTTGATTCGGCCAATTCGGCTCGGCCCGAGCACACTTGCATTGTCGGGAAAACTCGATGGATGGCGGCTAGCGGCTGCCGCGATCCACATAAGGTGGGAACCATGAAACTCAAAAAAAAAGTCCCGCTACGGCTGCTCGCAATGAGTTTGTTGCTAACCGTCGTTAGCCATCCAATGTTTGGGCAGGGAACCGCGGGGCGAATTCTGGGCACCATTACCGACCAGAGCGGGGGTGTGCTTGCGGCGGCCACCGTGACCGTCACCGATGTGCAAAGGGGAATCGTGCGCACCTTGGTAACAGATCAGTCCGGTGCGTACGTGGCTCCGAGCCTGCTTCCCGGCACTTATTCGGTGCGTGCTGAGGCTAAAGGTTTTAAAACGGTGGAGCACTCGGGTCTGGTGCTGGAGGTCGGGAAGGACCTGCGGGTTGACCTGGCGCTTCAGCCTGGTGAGCAGACACAGACAGTTACCGTCAGCGGTGAGCCGCCGATGGTTGAGACCACCAACGCCACGCTGGGGGGGACGCTCAGCAATGAGACCATCAACGATCTGCCGATGAATGGCCGCAGCTATCAGAACCTGCTGGTATTGCGGCCCGGGATGATGATCTATCCCGGGGGCGGAGGGTGGACCATGAGCACCAATGGCAGCCGTCCTGAGGAGAACACCTTCATCATCGAGGGCCTTACCAACGACAATCCGCTGCAGGGCCTCACGATTATCAACGGGCCCGGGGTCGCGGGAGATGCGGCGACGCTCATGCCGATCGATGCCATTCAGGAGTTGAACATTCAGGAGAATCCGCCCGCCGAATACGGAGGCAAGGGCGGTGCGGTGGTCAACGTTGGAATCAAATCGGGCACCAACAGTCTGCATGGCACGGCCTATGCTTTTGGACGCGACAGCGCCTGGGACGCGCGCAATTACTTCAATCCGGCGCCGCAGGAGCAGCGTCCGGTGTCCCTGCAGCAGTTCGGAGCGACGGCCGGCGGCCGCATCATCAAAGATAAACTTTTCTTTTTTGTGGGCTACGAAGGCGAGCGCTATACGGTCGGAAATAACTTCACCGCATCGGTTCCGGAAGTGTTTGGGCAAGCCTCGGCGAATCCGGCGACCAGCCTGCCGGACGCTATTGCCGATCTGCAGATGAATGGAGTGTCGCCGAGCCCGCTTGGTTTGAAGTTGACAGGGTGCTCACTGACGCCAGTCGTAAAGTGTACTGGCGGTTTGTACCCCACGAACAATGGCACGTCGAAAAATTTTCTTCAGGGTTTTCCAAGCAGCTTCCGTTCGGATAACGGTGTTGTGAAAATTGATTACCACATCAACGACCACCACACCTTGAGCGGATATTATTTCCAGAGTGAGGGAGTAATCACTGCCGAAGATGTCGTCTATCTCCAACCGCAGTGGCTGTCACTGCAGGACAACAGGCCACGTGTGCTCGGGATTAATTGGACGTGGACGCCGGCCAATTCGCGCTGGGTGAACGTGGCCAGGTTCGGCTACATTCTCATGAATCGTGAAACGACGCAGGTGGATTCCAGCGTGCCGCCTTCCACCTATGGCATCTTCACAGGCGTGACCACGACCGGTTCTTTGCCGGTCATCAGGGTTACGGGCTTTACAAATCTCGGCGGAAGTCCCGGATGGCCGAACCGGTTTGGTCCGGACACGGTCTACCAGGGCGTGGACTACGTTTCGTATCTGCGCGGGAATCACGCCTTCAAATTTGGCGGAGAAATTCGGCGCAATCTGGCAGATCCAGCGTCATTCGGCGCAGCGAAGGGCCAGATCTTTTTCAGGGGCAATCAAGCGTTTCAGGGCTCCAGCGCCCTGGAAGATCTTCTGGCCGGAGTCCCGTCTTTCGCGACTATTCAGTCGGGCAGTCCGGCACGCCAGTTACAGCAATGGGCCTTCGCAGCATCCGCGCAAGACGACTGGCGGATCACGCCAAAATTGACTCTGAACTTGGGGCTGCGTTACGAGTACACGACCCCGATGTCGGAAGCGAACAACCTGTTGGGTGGTTTCAACCCGACCACTGGAATGGTGCAGGTGGGCCACCAAATCGGTTCGCTTTATAACCCCGACTACACAGACTTCGGTCCTCGACTCGGCGCGGCCTGGGATATTTCCGGAAAGGGAACAACGGTAATTCGGGCTGGCTACAGCCTGATTTTCGATTCGCTACTTCCGATGCAGACGTTTACCGGAGTCGCCGGAAACGCGCCGAATGGCGTGGGTGGTGTCACGACCGTTCCGACCGGAGCGACAATTGTGGTAAATGGGGTATCCACGAAAGGCCCTGGCACTATCGCGGTTGCCAATGTTACCGTTCCAGGCGGCGCTGGTTCACCGCTCTCCTTAAACTGGCAGAACAACGGTGCCAACCGACCCATCTTTTCCGGGGCGAATACGGTTGAGTGCGGCGACGGCAGCAACGATGCTGCTGGCAACGCCACATCACCGTGCGCTTTGGCGGTCTTGGATCACAACTTCCGCGATCCCTACTTACAGAACTGGACACTGGGAGTGCAGCATGCTTTCACTAGCAATATTTCCCTGGACTTGTCGTATGTGGGCAGCCACGGGTCACGTCTAAACGGAATTCGCGATATCAACCAAGGCGTTCCAGATGCCGGCGCGGCGCTCAGCGGAACGCCTGTCGGCATGCCCTTTGCCACGCAGTATCCTTATCTTTCCTACATCATCGAAATGTCGAATCTGTATGAGTCCAACTACAACGGGTTACAGGCAACTCTGCAGCAGCGAGTGTCCCATGGCCTGTCTTTCACGGCCGGTTACACTTATTCTCATTCCCTCGACGATGATTCCTACAACATTGGCCAGTATCTCCCCCAGGACAGTACGCATCCAGGGCGTGAATACGCAAGCAGCGACTTCGATATCACGCATCGCTTCACGTTTTCATTGACCTATGCGCTGCCAGGGAAGAAATCACCAGCACAACTTCTAGAAGGTTGGGAGCTGAACTCGATTGTGACTGTGCAGACCGGGCAACCCTGGTATGGGAACGACCAGTCGAATAACATCAGCGGGACGCTGGAAGGCACCGACCGGTGGGATTTCTTCGGCAACCACAGTGACTTTAAGTCCGGCAACTCTTCGATCCCATACTGTTCGGGGACTGATTTCAGCACGCCCAATACGATTTCATGCAGCCAGCTAACGCCGGGAGGTACAGTAAATCTTTCCGGTGGACAAGCCACGGCCGCGGCGAATGCATGTTTCAAAGCAGCCAATGCCATTAATTCTGCGACAGTCGATTCGCTAAACACTTTTGGCTGCTACTTCCAAGGTCAATCCGTGCTGATTCCTCCGGCACTTGGGACATTCGGTACTTCGGGGCGAAATATCTGGCGTGACTCGGGGTTCCGCAACTGGGACCTCTCGGTGATCAAGAGCTTCAAGTTTCAGGAACGCCTCACGGCGCAGTTCCGGGCGGAGTTCTTCAACGTACTTAACCATCCGAACTTTGCGAACCCCTACGGTGCGTCGAACGGATTTGGCATTGGCGCGGAGTCCGATCCCTCATCCACGTCAAATTTCGGGTGCGGTTGCGCGACACCCGATCAGGCTGGTGGCAACCCTGTGCTGGGATCAGGTGGGAACCGAGCGATTCAGCTCGGCTTGAAATTGATCTTCTAACCTGGCTCGGTTGGGCGCGAACGTCGATACTAATCGAGCTGCTTGAGGCGGTCGCGGAGCTTCTGAAGCTCAGCCTGGCGCTCGGACAGGGTGGTCTCCATGGCGCGAACAATTTCCGGCGGCGCTTTGCTGCGGAAGGTTTCGTCAGCGAGACGCTTGGATTTCGAGTCGATGTCTTTTTCGAGGCGCTCGATTTCCTTTTTGAGCTTGGCGCCCTCGGCGGTGCGGTCGATCTTCGCTTCGTAAATCACGCGAATATCGAGATCGGCACTGATCGCAACGGCAGCGCCTCCGCCGCTCGATGCGGGGCGCGATGAAAATTTCAGATCGGATAGCGACGCGAGTCGCAGAAAGCTTTCGCGATTTTCCTCGATCAGTTGACGTTCTTGTTGGTCGAGAACGAGCGCCTCGGCTGGGACTTTTTCCTTCTGATTGATCTTCAATTCGGCGCGCTGATTGCGTGCCGAGACGATGCCTCCCTGTAAATAGGACATTTCGCGCTCGGCTTTTTCGTCCGACCAATTCGCGTGCGGCTCGGGGAACGATTCTAGCGCGATCGACTTCGCGGCGGCGCGTTGCGGCAGGCGATGCCAGAGCTCTTCGGTCAAGAAAGGCATCACCGGATGCAGCAGACGAAGCGCGGCTTCAAGCGCCGCGAAGATATTGCGCCAGGCTGGCACGGCCACGTCGCGATCGGCCGTAAGCTGCGGCTTGACCCACTCGATGTACCAGTCGCAGAAATCGCCCCAGAAGAAGTGGTAGATCAACTGCGCGGCTTCGTGGAAGCGGAAATTTTCGAGCGCGTCATTGACTTGCGCGGAGACGGCCGAGAGCCGCGCGAAAATCCAGCGATGCGCGAGCGCGCCTTCTCCGGGAACCACGTAAGGCGCGGCAGCGCGAATATCCGGCGCGGCGAGTTCTTCGATCGTGATTCCCTGCGCCCCGGCTTTTTCCAGATTGACGAACAGGAAGCGCGCGGCATTCCAGATTTTGTTGGCGAAGGCGCGCGCACCGAGGATGCGGTCTTCGCTGAGGATGATGTCGGTGCCAGGCGCGGCCATGCTGGCGAGCATGTAGCGTAGCGCGTCCGTGCCGAATTTCTGGGTGAGCTCGAGCGGGTCAACACCAGTGCCCTTAGTCTTGGACATCTTGGCGCCTTCGGCGGTGCGCACCAACGAGTGCAGGTAAAGGCGGCGGAAGGGAATTCGCTGGGCGGGATCGAAACCGCTGGTGAGATGCAGTCCCATCATTATCATGCGCGCGTCCCAGAAGAACAGAATGTCGTAGCCGCTGATGAGCAAGCTGGTGGGGTAGAAGGTGCGCAGATCTTCGGTGTCGTCGGGCCAGCCGAGCGTGGAAAAGGGCCACAGGCCGGAGCTGAACCAGGTGTCGAGCACGTCGGGATCCTGCACGAGCTGCGAGCATTCACATTTCGGGCATTTCGTTGGGACGCTTGCGGCACGCGCGTGGCCATCGACGATTTCGACGCGGGAATCGAGCGCAGGCACCATTTCCTTGCACGCGGTGCAATGCCAGATGGGAATGCGATGGCCCCACCAGAGCTGGCGCGAGATGCACCAGTCGCGAATATTTTCGAACCAGTTGAGCAAGATGGTGCGCTGATTGTCAGGGACGACTTCGATGAGGCCGTCGAGCACGGCGCGCTTGCCAGTTTCGGCGAGCGGCTTCATCTTGCAGAACCACTGCTCGGAGATGCGCGGCTCGACTTCGGATTTGCAGCGGTCGCAGACACCGACGGCGTGCTGGATGTCCTCGATTTTTTCGAGCAAGCCAAGCTCGGCGAGGTCTTCGACGATGCGGGCGCGTGCAGCAAAGCGGTCGAGGCCCGCGTATTTGCCGGCGTTGTCATTCATGTGCGCGTCGCCGGTCATCACGTCAATTTCGGGCAGATTGTGGCGCTTGCCGACTTCGAAGTCGTTGGGATCGTGCGCGGGCGTGATCTTCACGACGCCGGTGCCGAATTCGCGATCGACGTAGGTATCGGCGATGATGGGGATTTCGCGGTCCATCAGGGGCAACATCACCGTTTTGCCGATGAGATTCTGGTAGCGATCATCGTCGGGATGGACGGCGACGGCGGTGTCGCCGAGCATGGTTTCGGGGCGGGTGGTGGCGACCACCAGGTATTTAGGGCCATCCCCGGTTGCGCCGACGAGGGGATAGCGCAGGTGCCAGAGCTTGCCGGGACGGTCGATGTGGACGACTTCGAGATCGCTGATGGCGGTCTGGCAGCGCGGGCACCAGTTGACCATGTAGCGTCCGCGGTAGATTAGACCCTCGCCGTACAGCCGGAGGAAAGCTTCGAGCACGGAGCGATAGAGAGCGGGCTCGAGCGTGAACTTTTCGCGCGTCCAGTCGCAGGAAGCGCCGAGGCGGATCATCTGCTCCTTGATGACTCCGCCGCTTTCCGCTTTCCATTTCCAGACGCGGCGCTCGAACTCCTCGCGGCCGAGATCCTGGCGGCGTATTTTCTCCTTGGCAAGTTGCCGCTCGACGACAAATTGCGTGGCGATACCGGCATGGTCCATGCCAGGGAGCCAAAGCGTGTGATGGCCGCGCATGCGATGCCAGCGCACGAGCATGTCAATCTGGGTGTGCTCGAGCATGTGGCCAATGTGAATGGAGCCGGTGATGTTCGGCGGCGGCAAGGCAATCGAGAACATGGGACCGTCGCCGGAGTTTTCGGCGCGGAAAAGCTTTTCGTCGAACCAGGCTTGGGCCCAGCGCTGTTCGATTTCCTGAGGCTCATAGGCCTTGGGTATTTCCCGGGGCATAAGTTCCTTGTTTCGTTGATGCGCGATAGCTTAACGATCCATATTAGGGTCGCTTGCGCGAGAGGTCAATTCCGCAGCCCAAAGGTTGGAAATAGAAGAGTCTTAATAAGGGGAATTCGAATTGACTCGATTGAAATCTTGCATTGGCATTCTCACCGCGTGCCGCGTAGATTGTCCGTTCGACGCCCCGTTGACAGGCTATCTCAACAGACAAAGGCGCAGCCACGAAGCTGAGGCCGGTGAGCCGCTTGTCTGAGCGATTCGGCCGGTCGCGCGAGCCGAGGCAGGACTTGTTGGCCGACTGAAGTGGACCGCCGTTGGGACTCCGCTGGTGTGGCCTCATTCCAATCGAACGTTTCGCGGTTCGAAGCAACTGCGAAAATTCCCGGACTTTCTGCCGAGGTTTGAAAGCTCTGAACGAACAAAAAGGACCGAGTTATAAATAATCTGAAAGGAGAACGTAAGCACACATTATGAAGAAATATAAACTCGAATATATCTGGCTTGACGGCAGGAAACCCGTTCCGGAGCTGCGCGCCAAGACAACGATTAAGGCTTTCGAAAAATCGCCGACACTGGGAGATCTGCCGCTTTGGGGATTTGACGGAAGCTCGACCATGCAGGCCGAAGGGCACAGCTCCGACTGCATACTTAAGCCGGTAGCGCTGTATCCGGACGCCAGCCGCAAGGATGGTTACATCGTTCTTGCCGAAGTGATGCATCCCGATGGAACGCCGCATTCAACGAACATGCGGGCGACCATCGAAAACGACCCCGACCTTTGGATTGGGTTCGAGCAGGAATATTTCCTTTATAAAGACGGACGCCCGCTAGGATTTCCGGAATCGGGTTACCCGGGTCCGCAGGGCCCCTACTATTGCGGAGTCGGCTACAAATACATGGGCAGCCTGGCTCGAACCATTGTCGAGGAGCATTTGGACCTCTGTCTCGAGGCTGGCATCAACCATGAAGGCATCAATGCCGAAGTGGCCAAAGGCCAGTGGGAATTCCAGATTTTCGCCAAGGGCTCGGCGAAAGCTGCGGACGATACCTGGACAGCTCGCTACCTGATGATGCGTCTATGTGAGAAATACGAAGTGGATGTGGAGTTGTATTGCAAGCCGATCAAGGGCGACTGGAACGGATCTGGCATGCATACCAATTTCTCGACGAAGTACATGCGTGAGGTGGGCGGCAAGGAATACTTGGAGGCGCTCATGAAGGCCTTCTCCGATAATATAGCCGAGCACATCGCGGTTTACGGGCCGGACAACCATCTACGATTGACGGGGCTGCACGAAACACAGTCCATCGATAAGTTCACCTATGGGCTGTCGGATCGCGGCGCTTCAGTCCGCATGCCTGTGAACTTCATCAAGAACGGATATAAGGGTTATCTGGAAGATCGTCGGCCGAATTCACAGGGCGATCCTTACCAGATCGTTTCGCGCATTTTGAAGACGATCAAGAGCGTTTCAAAGCGGGAGCTGGTCACGGCATAACGCTGTCTGCCGGGCTGATAACTACAGCTCCGCGAACCGCAGAACTGATAAGGGGCTTCTCTGAGATGAAGAATCGCAGAGAAGCCCTTTTTCATGGATTCCTTCCATGGGTATTTTCGGGATACGTAAAGATTAATCGTGCGATTCGAGGACGGAGTTGAAGTACGCGGTCATCTCCGGGCCAGTCCAGTCCTGTGGACCAATAATTTTGCGGTCGATACGGCCGTTGCGGTCGATAACGTAAGTCTCCGGGTACATCGTAGTGCCGTAGTCGAGGGCGGACTTTTTCGTGGGGTCGCGGTAAGTGGGGAAGTCGATGTGGTGTTCTTTCAGGAAATCGGAGTAAGCGCTGGCGTCGTCATCGAGGCTCACTCCGAGAATGGTGCCGCCCATGGGGGCGATGCGGTTCTGCAATTGAATGAGGGAGGGCGTTTCCTCGACGCAGGGCGGGCACCAGGTGGCCCAGAAGTTCAGCACGACGACTTTGCCGCGGAAGTCAGCGAGAGTTTCGTGTTTACCGTTTACGGTGAACTGGAAATTCTTGGCGGGCTTGCCGTGGATGCTGGCTTCCCCCTGGCGGTAGTCGGGGCGTATAAAAAGGAATAACAATCCTCCAATAAAGGCCAGAACGACTCCGGTTTTGATATTCCGTGCGACTTTTCGGTTCACTGCTGCGCCACTTCCACGTTCATTCTGCTTACACCTTCAGATGCCGCCGCTTTTCTGATCCAACGCAAGCGCGGCTCAGGTTGTACGCGTCTAGGTTCCGTTTCCTGCCGGGCGGCACTATACTGGAAATGCCTGCAATTCAAACCCTATATTTTAGCAGTTCCCCAGTGGAGGGGACTCGAAAACCGTGGTCCACCAACTGATCTCAGCGATCATCCCAGCAAGAGATGAAGAAGCTTCTATTGCGCGCGCGGTGGAATCCGTTGCCGAGCAGCCGGAGATTGGCGAAGTGATTGTCGTGGACGACCATTCGACCGATCGAACCCCTCACATATTAGACGAATTGGCGAGGCGTTTGGGTAAGGTCCGGGTGATGCGCGCGGGAGAGCTGCCGACGGGGTGGTCCGGGAAAAACAATGCGGTGTGGACAGGCGCGCAGATAGCGAGCGGAGAGTGGCTGTTGTTCACAGACGCCGATACTTGCCATTTGACCGGAGCTGCGGCGCGAGCGCTAGAGGATGCGGCGCGATCTGGCGCGGACCTGGTCTCGTATTCACCGGAGCAGGAGGCGCAGACATTCTGGGAGCGCGCGCTGGTGCCTCTGGTGTACTGGCGGCTGTCGCAAAGATATGTGTTTGAACGGGTGAACGACAGCGGATGTTCCGATGCGGCGGCAAATGGGCAATTCGTTCTGGTGCGTCGAGAGGCGTATGAAGCGCTTGGTGGCCACGCGGCCATCGCCGGCGAGATTTTGGAAGATGTGGCCCTGGCGCGGCGTATAAAACAGGGAGGATTCAGAATCTTTTTTGGGTGCGGCGCGGGCATCGTGCAGGCCAGGATGTATCGGTCGTTCGGGGCGATGTGGGAGGGCTGGACGAAGAATTTGTATCCATTGTTTGGAGGTAGCGCGGGCGAGATGTTGATGGAAATGGATGCAGCGACGCCGGCACTTGGGCTGATTTTTGCCGTGCTGCTAGTGGGCGAAATAGCGACGGGTGGGCACGTGGATTGGCTGCTGGCACTTGTGGCGGTGATTCTTTTTGTGCGGCCGTGGGTCTGGTACGAGGCGTGGCTGAGGCGGAGTCGTTATCCGGCGGGGTACATCCGATACTATTTGGCGGGCTCGGGGTTATATGCGGCGGCGCTGGCCGCGTCCTGGTGGAAGAACACCCACGGCGCGGTGGCTTGGAAAGGCAGAAAATACACGGGCGTGCGTAGAGGCCAGTTCTTGGGGACATCATGATCCGAGTAACTCGCAGGGCGGAATTTTCGGCGGCGCATTTTTATCACAATCCCGACTTTTCAACGGAAGAGAACCAGCGGATCTTCGGCAAGTGTGCGAACCCGCATGGACACGGTCACAACTACGTGCTGGAAGTGACGGTGGCCGGAGAGCCCGATCCGGACACGGGCATGGTGCTCGACCTGAAGGAATTGAAGGAAATTCTGGAGACAGAGGTGATGGAGCGGCTGGATCACCGTCACCTGAATTACGAAGTGCCGGAGTTGGCCGGGCAGATTCCGACGTGCGAGAACATTGCGGCGATGATCTGGGGATTGCTCGAGCCGAAGATCACGAAGGGGAAGCTGGACCGGGTACGAGTGTACGAGTCGGACGATTTATATGCGGATTGCACCGCAGAAGTGGAAACAGCCGGGAAGCCGGAACGAGTAGCTGTTGGAACCAAAGAAACCGTTTCGAAGGA
>DASZMG010000106.1:0-10445 GCA_035551975.1 Candidatus Acidiferrales bacterium
CGGCAAGCGCACTTGGCATCTCGAAGGCCGTCCCGTCCTCGCTGATGCGCAAGGCCCTTTTGGCAGCCCTATCAGCGACTCCACCCGCAGCATGGTTACCGAAGCCGCCTGCGACATTCTTGTGGTCATCTACGCACCCGCCGCCACGGACGACGCGTCTATAACTAGCACGCTCGATCGCCTCGCTTCGCGGCTCTCTCGTTTCGCTGCCGCAACCGCGACCCGCGCGCTTATTTGCCGATAGCACAAACACGCCGCATTCCCGGTTTGTTACCGCCCGCAATGCCGCGCTATTCTGAATCGCAGCTCTGAGGTCCCCGGTGCCCAGATTCCGGCTCGTCCTGCTGATCCACGCCCATCAGCCTGTTGGGAATTTCGAACACGTTTTCGAGCAGTCCTACCGTTGCTGCTATCTACCCTTCCTTGAAACTCTCGAACGCCATCCCCGCGTTCGCCTCGGTCTCCATTTTTCCGGCGCGCTGCTCGAATGGATCGAACGCGCCCACCCGGAATATTTCGACCGCCTGCGCGAGCTTTGCCGCAAGCGTCAGGTCGAAATGCTCGGCGGCGGCTTCTATGAGCCCATCCTTATCTCCATTCCTCCGCACGATCGCCTCGAGCAGTTGAAGCGCCTCGCCGATTATGTCGAAAAGCATTTCGGCGACCGCCCTCGCGGCGCCTGGCTCACCGAGCGCGTTTGGGAGCCTCAGCTTCCTTCCTCGCTCGCCGCCGGCGGCGTCGAATACACCCTCGTCGACGACAATCATTTCCTCTCCGCCGGATTCCAGCCCGAACAGCTCTACGGCCACTACACCGCCGAGGATTTGGGCAACACCGTGAAGCTTCTCCCGGGACTCAAACCGCTTCGCTATCTCATCCCGTTTCGCGACGTGCCCGAGACCACCCATTTCCTCTGGGAGCAGTCCATCGCGCATCCGGGCGGAATCGCCGCCATGGGTGACGATCTCGAAAAATTCGGCAGTTGGCCCGGCACTCACGCGCATTGCTATCAGAACGGCTGGCTCGAAAATTTCTTCGCCGCGCTCGAGTCCTGCCACGACTGGCTCGACGTTTCCACTCCCGCCGACGCCATCGACGCGCATCCTCCGCTCGGCCGCGCCGATCTTCCCACCGCCTCCTACCAGGAAATGATGGAGTGGGCTCTGCCCACCGCTGCGCGAACCACTTACCATCGCCTGCTCGATGAATTTTCCAGCCGTGCCGACGTCTCGCCCTTTTTGCGCGGCGCCGTGTGGCGCGGCTTTTTCGCCAAATACTCCGAATCGAACCTGATGCACAAAAAAATGCTGCGCGTCTCGGAAAAGCTTGCCGCGCTCGCGCCAAGCAACACCCCCGCGAACAATTTCGCAGCAGCGCGCGATCAGGCCCTCGGGCTTCTGCTCAGCAGCCAATGCAATGACGCTTACTGGCACGGCGTTTTCGGCGGCCTCTATTCGCCGCACCTGCGCAGCACCGTCTGGCGCGCCCTCGTGCAAGCCGAAGCAACCGCCGACGCTCTCACGCACGAATCTGCGGACTACGCCGAATCCGCCGCTCTTGATTTCGACGCCGACGGCCGCGACGAAATCTGTTTCACCTCGAACAAATACGCCGCGCTCGTCTCGCCGCACGATGGCGGCACCATCTCCGCTCTCGAGTGTCGCTCCTCGGGCGCGCCGCTCATCAATTCGCTCGCGCGCAGGCCCGAGGCTTATCACCACTCCGTCAAAAATTCCGACGGCCCGCACCCGCTCAGCCTCGACACCATCGACGAGCAGCGCCGCGCCCGCGAAACCGGTCTCGATCGCTGGCTCCAGTACGATCGCTGGCCGCGCCACTCCTTCCGCTTGCTCCTTTTCGCTCCCGGCAAAACTCACGACGATTACACCGCCATCCAGCTCGACGAAGACCCAGCGCTTGCCGCCGGCTGCTACCACGCCACTGAAACCGCCGGTCAACGCGTCACGCTTGCTTCTACGCAGTCCTCCGGCTGGTTCGCGCAAAAAACTTTCTCGTTCGAGCCCGCGGCGAACGGCTTCGATCTCAACTGCACTGTAAATCTCCGCCGCAACGCCCCAGGAAACGCCGCGCTCTGCGTCGGCCTCGAAACGGTCATCAATTTTCTCGCGCCGTCCGCTCCCGACCGGTACTTCCAGTCTCATGATCGACAATTTGACCAACAATCTGATCAGCGATTCCCTCTGCGCTGGTCCGGCTCGTTGCCCTGCACCGAACTAAGTATGGTTGACGAGTGGCAGCGCGTTCGCATCGGCTTCCACGCGCCGCACGCCGCCCATTTCTGGATCGCTCCCATCGAAACCATCTCCGAATCCGAGGACGGTTTCGAGCGCATCTATCAGGGCTCCCAGATCATGGCCGTCTGGCCGCTGGATTTAGCCTCCGGTGCGGGCGGCGATGCCGGTGCCGGCGCCCGTGCCAACGCCGGTGCTGACCCTGGTGGTGAATGGTCCGGCCATCTCTCGTTTCACGTCCGCCACATCCCGCCCAACGCCGGCTAGCTGGCGTTTCGCAACCAGCATCCGCAAACGCTTTTGACTATTGTGAACATCCCTCGATGCCCCTACTATATTTGTGAACAGTACAATCGAGATTCTTGGCGCAATCACTGCGTGATTTCGCCAGCGCGCCGCACGCAACGGAGGTACCGCCAGCATGGCTGTTTCGAAAGAGCTGCTCGACATCCTGGTTTGTCCGCTGTGCAAAACCTCGGTCAAGCCCACACCCGACCAGCAAGGATTGAAGTGCGGCACCTGCCGGCGCGTTTACCCCATTCGCGGTGATATTCCCGTGATGCTCGTCGACGAAGCGCGCATTGAAGCCGAGTGATCCATCCACTCTTCTCCCCGATCTTCCGCCGGGCGCGGAAATTCTCGTGGCGCGCCTGCGGTCTCTTGGCGACATCGTTCTTGAAACTCCAGCCATCGCCGCGCTGCACGCCTGGCGGCCCGATCTGCGTATTTTCGTGTTGATCGAAAAAAGATTTTCCGCTGCGCTCGAGGGAAATCCCGCCATCGCCGGCTTGATTTTTTCGCGCGGCTTCTTCGAAACGTCCTCGGAAATCCGCCGGCATAGATTTCCTGTGATCTTCAATCAGCACGGAGGTCCGCGCAGCGCTTTGCTGACCGCCGCTTCCGGCGCGCGCTTTCGCGTTGGCTGGAGAGGTTTTCAATACTCCTTCATCTATAACGTCCCGGTCGCTGACTCCGCCGAATTTTATGGCCAGCCGGTTGTTCACACGGTCGAGCATCGCATCTCGCAGTTTTACGCCACGGGACTTCCGCGCGAGCCCATTCCTTCCGCTCGCGTCTACCCACGAGCCGACGCGCTCAGCCGTGTCTCCCAATTTCTCGCCGCCCAAGGCATCGCCGCGCCCTACGCTGTTCTCCAGCCCGAAGCGCGCGCCCCTGAAATGCGCTGGGCCGCGAAAAAATTCGCCGAGATCGCGCGCTGGCTGCGAGACACTCACGGTATTGCCACTGTCGTCAATCTCTCCGCGGCGTCCGCGCCGCTCTCCGCGGAAATTCGCGCGGCATTCGCCAACAGCGCTGTCAACGCCAACAACGTTGCTATCATCGCCGAGTCGCTCCCGCTTCCCGATCTCATCGCACTGATTTCCCAGGCGCGCCTTTTCATCGGCAACGATTCCGGCCCGGTTCATCTCGCCGCGGCATGCGGCACGCCCGCCGTCGTCATCTATGGCCCCACAAATCCTGCGCAGTGGCGACCCTGGCAATCCGAGTATCGCGTCGTTTCTACCGGCACGCAGTTTCGTGCGCTCCGTGGCGATAAAACCGTCGCCATCAGCCAGCCGAAACCCATCTCAGCCATCGCCGTCGACGAAGTTCGCTCCGCCTGCGAGCAGATCCTCGCCCAAAAAATTTCGCGCGCGCCGGTTGAGAAGGTGCCCGCCGAGCTAAAATCCCAGGAGAACTGATCGAACCGCCCGTGCCGCGCCACTCCACTTCCGAAGATAATTCTCTCGCCGCCATCCGCCGCGATTGGGACGCCCGCGCCCGCGAGAATGCCCGCGCCTATATCAACTGGCCCGACATCGCCAACGAGGAAGGCGCCTTCTTCATTTCGGGACGCGCCGACTACGATCGCTACATCAAACCCTTCCTCAGAAAAATGAATTTCGATCCCGCCGATAAAGTCGCCCTCGAAATCGGCTGCGGTATCGGACGCATCGCCCGCTGGGCCGCCGCCGATTTCCGCGAATATCTCGGCGTTGATGTTTCACCCGAAATGGTCCGCAAAGCCGTGGGCTATCACATTCCGCACGCCACGTTTCGCGCTGTTTCCGGAGCCGATCTCACCGGCATTCCCGCCGGCAGCATCGACTTCGCCTTCTCCTTCGCTGTCTTCCAGCACATTCCCGACAAGGCCGCCATCTTCAACTATTTTGCGGAAACCGCGCGCGTGCTCCGCCACGGCGGAATTTTCCGCCTGCACATGAAGGGACTTTGGTCCGCCACCGTCGGCCGCTGGGCACTCGAAGCCGGATTCTCGAACAAACCTCGCTTGCTGAACGCCGGACTCACCCGCGTTCCGTTTCTGCGTTTGCGCTATCTGGACACTTGGCAGGGCTGCTCGATCCGCCCCGCTGAAGCCGTCGCCAAATGCGAATCCCTCGGTCTGGAAGTTTTAGACGTGGAAGATAAGTGGACGACGATGATGTGGGTCGCTGGCAGAAAACCCTGATCCGCGGGCTAATCGCGCCCCGCCTCGTGGATTACCACATAACGGTGTCATCCCGAGCCGGTCGTGTTTTTTACGACCGTGTCGAGGGATCCATCTTCTTTTACGCTGTCATCCCGAGAGGCTGTGACTTTTTTGATTTCGCGCTAAAATCGTTACTGAAAAGAATCGAGTTGCGCGACAAAATTCGCGTTTCTCGGAATAACGTCACACGCTCTGAGCGCAGCGAAGAATCTCTCTGTGCGTTCGTCGTAACGTGGCTTCCAGCTCACGATCTAAGCTGTGCCCAAATGTTTCAGTGCGCCTTTGTATTTTCGCTCTTATCCGGCTCGTTCCGCCCTGTTACCGTTCTTGCGGGCGAACTATTCCGCTATGCATAATAGGTATTGATACACGAGGAATAACGAATGCCAATCTACGAATACCTTTGCGACGATTGCGGCGAGCGCTACGAGCGTCTCGTGATGAACAAATTCACGGTTGTCACTTGCCCCAAGTGCGAAAGCACCAGGAAAACGGTCCAACTCTCCGTTTTCGCCGCGCCAGCCAGCAGCAATGGCAAATCCTCCGAAGGCGCTAGCGCAAAGCCATTCGCCGGCGGCGGATGCTGTGGAGGCTCCTGCGGCTGCCACTAGGTCCTGCGCCCCTCGCATCCGGCATTTCGTATCTCTGCCGTTTCCCTTGTTTCAGGACGGACGAGCCTTTTGTAGGTCTCGGTTCTAGCCGGGCCAAAAAGAACCGGCGCGAAGCGCCTTCCGTTCGCGTTACTTTTTGCCTTGAATTCCCGCCGCTGTCCTTTGTAGCATTTGAAACATGGCCATGCCTCGTACTCTCGCTCGCAGCGAGCACTCCACAAACAATCCAGGACACGACTCTTTCTCCGAGACCATTTACGGAGTCATCTGCGCCTCCTGTCACAACTACATCCTCATCGACGACACCAATTGCCCGCCCACTTGCCGCGAACACGAAATCTGTCGCCAGGCTTACGCCTAGTCGCGCCGCCACACGCGGGTGGCAAGAGATGACCGCCCGCCGGGAGTACAAACAAAACATACCTCGAACTCAGCCTCGTTCAGGGGCGGCCTTAACGTAGCCCACTGCGCTCGCACCTTTTTTGTGCGAGCCAGCGGTGGGACATAAAGGCGCGCAGCGCCATCACCGCTCGCGGGCGCCGTTTCCGCGAGTTTTGCATTGCGTCTGCCTCTCGCAAAGTCTTTGCACCACTTTCCGCGCTCGCATTCACTCATGCATCCCGGCTAGAATTTCCTTGCAGCAAAAAGAGCCTCGAAGGAATTCGTTTGTCCATCCTGGTCACAGGTAGCGCCGGACATCTCGGCGAAGCGCTTATGCGCACGCTCCGCGCCACCGGACGCGACGCCCTCGGCATCGACATTCTTTCCTCGCCCTTCACCGACCACGTCGGCTCTATCGCTGATCGCGGGTTCGTTGAAAAATCCATGTGCGGCGTCCGCACCGTTCTTCACGCCGCCACATTGCACAAACCGCACGTTACCACTCATGTGAATCAGGAATTCGTGGACACCAACATTACCGGCACTCTGAATCTTTTAGAGGCAGCCGCCGCGGTCAAGGTCGAATCCTTCATCTTCACCAGCACCACCAGCGCGTTCGGCTCAGCCCTTACACCCGCTCCCGGCGAGCCTGCCGCCTGGATCACTGAAGATGTAGTTCCCATTCCGAAAAATATCTACGGCGTCACCAAAGTTGCCGCCGAAAACATCTGCGAACTTTTTGCGCGCAAGCGCCGCCTTCCAATACTCATTCTTCGCACGTCCCGCTTTTTCCCCGAAGCTGACGACGATCCCGCCACCGCGTCCAATTACGAAACCGCCAATGCCCAGGCCAACGAACTTCTCTACCGCCGTGTCGATATTGAAGATGTCGTCAGCGCCCATCTTCTTGCTGTCGAAAAAGCGCCTCAAATCAAATTCGGCTGCTACATCATCTCCGCCACCACGCCCTTCACGCTCGGCGATCTCAGCGCGCTTCGCCGTGATGCTCCTGCCGTTGTCGCACGCCACTTTCCTGATTTCCCGAGGCTCTACTCGCAAAAAAACTGGAAAATGTTTCCGCAGCTCGATCGCGTCTATGTCAATCAGCTCGCGCGCGAAAAACTCGGTTGGCAGCCTAAGTATGATTTCCGTCACGTGCTGCAGAGTCTCCGCACTGATCCGCACTAGCCCATTCCCGGCCCCTCGTTTGATTGTTGGCCCTGGAAGCTGCGTCGATGTTCCCAGTATCCTTACCTTATCTACCTCCTTTAGCTCCTTTGCCTCCTTTTCGACCTCCCAACCAATTGCGCAATCCTCGATTCCCGGCACATAATAGCCGCACTGACCATCCGGTCTTTTCCTGACGCGGAGGAATGATGCGCCCGATGAATCGCTGGTGGATCGTTTTTGCGGGGGTCTGCCTGCAAATGGCTCTTGGCTCCGCCTATGCCTGGAGCGTCTTCCGCATCCCCCTCTCTAAGGAATTCGGTTGGACCATTTCCCAGGTCACCATCGCCTTCACCATTAGCTGGTTTTTCCTTGGCTGCGCCGCGCTGCTCGGTGGCTTGTGGATGCACCGCACCGCTCCGCGCACCGTCGCCATCACGGGCGGACTGCTCTGGGGCATCGGCGTATTTCTCGCCAGCTTCTCGGCACACAAATTGTGGTGGCTCTATCTCACTTACGGCGTGATCGGCGGAACAGGGTTGGGTATGGGTTATATCGTGCCGATTTCCGTCCTGGTGAAGTGGTTCCCGGATCGTCGCGGTCTCATCACCGGCATTGCCGTTGGCGGATTCGGCGCCGGTTCGCTCATCGCCGCGCCCGTGGCTCATTCGCTCATCGAGCGTGTCGGTGTTATGACCACCTTTGCCTATCTCGGCGTCGCCTATGCCATCGTTGCCGTTGTCGCCGCTTCATTCATGTGCAACCCGCCTGAAAAATGGCATCCGGAAGGGTGGCAGCCCAGCGCCGCGCAAACAGCGCAGCGTTCCACGCGCGATTTCACTTTGGGTGAGGCGCTTGCGCATTGGCAGTGGTGGGCCATCTGCTTGCTTCTTTGTATCAACACCATGGCAGGTCTATCGATCGTCGCCCAAGCCGCTCCCATTTTTCAGGAGATGGGGCGCGCCACGGCTGCTGCCGCAGCAGCGCTTGTCGGCATCATCAGTATCGGCAACGGACTCGGCCGCGTCTTTTGGGCCTGGATTTCAGACCTCACCAGCCGCAAGACCGCCTACTTCCTCATGTATCTCACCGCCGCCTTGATTTTTTGGGGCTACTCTCGGATTTCTTCGATCACCGTCTTGGCCATCGCCACTTTCGTTCTTGTCATGTGTTATGGCGGCGGATACGGCATTACCCCTGCCTTCGCCGCGGATTATTTCGGTCCCCGCCACGTTGGCCCCATTTTCGGATTGATGATGCTGCCCTGGGCCTTTGCCTCCGCTTTTGGCCCTTCGCTTTTCGCTTATTTGCGCCAGATCAACGGCACCTATACCGAGGGCCTCTACGTGATCGCCGGCATGATGACTGTCGCCCTCATACTCCCCATCCTCATTTCGCCTCCGCATAGCAGCCAGCCGCAAAGGGTTGAACCAGAATCGGCTTTTACCGTCCGTCAGCCCCTTCCGGCAGACGACTCCAGCGCGTAACTCGCGAATCCTCTCGCTCAGCCCGTCGCGAATATCGCACAACGGTCCGCGTTTTCAGTGCATCTCACATGGAGCCCGCAAGGAAGGCTGTGCCTGCTAGCAGTAACGGAACTTCGTCCGCTTTTGCCGTGACAAATTGGCATTGTAATTGAGTTACTAAGTTGCTACCGTTACAGGGGATGAGTGATGCACAACGGCGACACGAAAAAGCGAGCCCTCGCAGATATCTTTTTTGCCGCTCTCAATCGAACGCGAATTTTGCCCGCGCGAAATTTGCGGCTAATTATTCTTTCGCCTTTATCTTCGCCTACTCGACACGCTGAGCCGAGTAACTTCCCTCGTAAATCACTGAAAATAATCAAAGTTGGTACCCGCTACTCGACACTCCAAATTGGGGTTGTCAAACCGCAAATCTCGCCCCGCGCTCCGCGAATTTTTGCCCTCGCCGCACCTGTTCTCTTGCTCCTGGGAATGGTTGGGACGCCTGCTGGCGCTCAGTCGTCGCGGCAGAATGGAAATTCCTCATCCGGATCAGAACCGGCGCTTTCGCACCGTTCCGAAACAGAGCATGCAGCTCCCCGCGAGTCCGTTGCCTTGACCGTTCCCAAGGGCACTCCAGTTCAGGTCGCGCTCGATAAGGAAATCCGCATCAGGAAAGTGGGCCAGCCTCTTCACGGCCGCGTGGTCGAGCCCATTTATGCTTTCGACAAATTGGTGATTCCCGTCGGCAGCGAAGTCAGCGGACAGGTCACAAGGATTGAACCCATTTCCAAGCTCAATCGCACTTTGTCCGCCCTGAATGCTGACTTCACTCCTTTCCGCAAAATTGACCTGGAATTTACGGATCTCTCTCTTCCGAACGGCAAGCATCTTCCGATCTCGACCACCGTTACGCCAGGCTCTGGTCAAGTCATTCAATTTGTTTCCGCACAAGAAGCTGACAAGAAAGCGAGTATTAAGTCGGAAGCGGAGGTCAAAACAGCGCAAGCCAAGCAGCAGGCCAAACAGCAATGGGACAACGCCCTCAAACAGGTCGAGTCGCCTGGGAAAATTCATCGTCTCGAGCGCTACGCCATCAGCTTGCTCCCGGTCCATCCGCAGTACATCGATCCAGGCACCGCCTACTTCGCGGAGTTACAGCAGCCGCTGGAGTTTGGCGCTGAGCCTCTCACTCCTGAGTTGGCTTCTTCCATCGGCACCACACCACCTGAAGGGAGTGTTGTCCATGCGCGTCTCGTCACCCCGCTTAGCTCTGCCATCGCTCAAAAAGGGGATGACGTCGAAGCGGTCGTTTCGCAACCGCTTTTTGATGGAAAGAACTTAGTGATACCGCAGGGCAGTTTTTTGAAGGGTTCCGTCGTGCAGGTGATGTCCGCGCGGCGGCTCAGCCGGAACGGCGAGTTGCGTTTCGTGTTTCACGAACTTGTGCTTCCCGATGGCGTCGATAAAAAAGTCGACGCAGTGCTCAGCGGTGTGGAAGCAGGAAAAGCCGAGAATTTGAAGCTTGATTCCGAAGGCGGCGCACAGGCCACCACGCCAAAATCCCGGTATCTGAAGACGGGCATCGCTTTGGGCATGGCGGCGGTTTCCATGGGCGGCGACGCGGATGCAAAAGTCGCCAATCCCGCGGGCAACACCAGCAATCGCGTCGTCGGCGGCGCGGGCGGATTCAAGCTCGTTGGCATGGTTCTCGGCGCCACGGTAAAGTCCCGCGCTTTCGGTTATTCCATGGGAGCCTATGGCGCCGGCATGTCCGTCTACGATCATTTCATCTCGCGCGGCCGCGAAGTGGTCTTCCCCAAAGATACCGCCATGGATATCGCCGTCGCCACGCGGCCTGCCCAACCTTGATTATTGATCATTGCGATTATTGCGCCCAACTTAGGAACAACGCTTTAACGTAACATCTCGCCTCCTCAAGTAATATCTCCTTCTGCTTCGATCCTCGTTTCGCAAACAGGTTTGCTAGCTAAAATGTCTTACAAAATGCTGCACTCGAAATTTCGTAAGGAGCGCATATGCCTTGCAACCCCGCAGAGCTGAAGCATGTTCCCTT
>DASZMG010000107.1:0-11973 GCA_035551975.1 Candidatus Acidiferrales bacterium
AGCGTGAGCATCGGCCGGGCGGTATGTCCTACGGCAGCGCCCCATACCACGGGGACGCCAAGCCCTCCCAGAATACGATGCGCGACATTCTTCACCGGCTCGGATTGCCCGGGCGCTTCGCACTCCGGAAAATCTCCGAGCACGATTCCGGCGACCGAGTCGAATTTCCCCGCTTGCTTCAGGTGCATGAAAGCCCGATCAACTTGATAGGGTTTCATTCCGCGATCTTCGATGACCAGAATAGCGCCGTGCGTGTCGAGTTCCCAGGGCGTGCCTAGCGAGGTTTGGATTAGCGTAAGGCAGCCGCCGAGCAGCGTGCCCTCGGTTGAGCCCGCGACCAGGGATTCGCCATCGAGGCCGACGGTCCATCCTTTGCTGGACTCAGTGAGGGCATGCAGCAGGCTGTCTCGATCGTATCCGTTGGCCGCGCCAGCGCCGTTGGCGAATGCGGATGCGAGCATGGGTCCATGAAATGTGACCCAGCCAAACTTTTGCCAAAGATAAATCTGGACCGAGGTTATATCACTGTGGCCGAGCAGAATTTTCGGCGAACCGGGATCAACGCTCAAACCATCGAGCAGGTAATTCGAACCGTAGCCGCCGCGAGAGCAGAAGATGGCGCGCGATTGCGGCTCAGCCATCGCACTTTTCAGCGAGGCGAGGCGAGCAGCCGTGGAGCCGGCGAAATATCCATCCCGTGCAAAAACTGCGTGGTCGTCCAGCATAACGCCGTAGCCAAGCCGCTCCAGTTCAGTGCAGCCCTTCTCCACTAGACATTTTTCCACCGGACTCGCCAGCGAAAGAATGCGAATCGCGTCTCCGGAACGCAAGGCAGGAGGTTTTCTCGGCTGAGGCATGGAAGTTTCAGAATAAGGGCTTTTGCAAAACGAGTCCAGAAGAGCCGGGCTGCGCGGCGAGTAAAGAGATACGTCGCGGGTCAGAAAGTGGGGACGAACAATAATACGTCTCCGTACCCACTCAGCGGAGCGTCGGCGACAGCGGTAATCGCCGGAAACGCGATGGCACTACCATCCGAATTCAGAGGGGCGGGGCTGGACGCATCCGAAGTAAACGGTAACGTGGTCGCGCCTGGCACACAGCCGGAAGCCGCACCGTAGCACGTATCGTAAATGGCGAGCGAACCGGTCGCGGGACTCGACGACGAATTCGCCGCAGGAACCGCCGTGTAGCTCACGTATCGACCGTTCGCGCTGATGGATGGCGTTGCGGCGCTTTCCGATAGCAGCGATGTCGACGGCGCGCAGGTTGCAGGCGCTGAGCCCCCAAGACAGGTGTCGCGCAGGAAAACCTGCGAGGCGCCAGTTGGGTCTTGCGATGAAAAGGCGACAAAGCGGCCGTCGGCACTGATTGATGGCGACTGGTTCACGCCAGCCAAATCCGATCCATCGGCAGCGAGTGAAATTTTTGCCAGCGACGGCCGGCAAGAGGACTGGGCGTCGGACCCAAGGCACAAATCCGCAAGCAGAACTTGCGAAGCACCCGGAGATGCGGAATCTTTGGCGACGAACGCGACGTAACGTCCGCTGGCCGAAATGTTGGGAGCGGAATGAGTACTCGAGACGGAAAATCCGCTGGCGGCGGTCGCGGAATATGTTGCTGGAACGCAGGGTGTGGCAGAAGCACCGGCGCAAGTGTCGCGCACGAAAATGTCGCCGCCGCTGACAAATGCGATGAAGCGTCCATCGGCGCTGATCGATGGCGACTCGCTCGGCCGTGCAGCAGTGCCTGCGGTAACGATGGAGACGAGTTGCGTGCTGGGAGCGCAGCCGGCTGGGGCGCTTGCGCCAACGCAAAGATCGCGTACGTAAACCTCGGCGGCTGCCGCATTGAGGGGCAGGCCTCCGGCAACAAGATTCGTCGCACTCGAGGCGAAAGCCACGAAGCGGACGTCGCCGCTGATGGCAACTTGCGTGTCAGTTGTACCATTGGGCGCGCCGCCATCCGCGGCTAGGTCGACGGCGATCGTCTGCGGCGTGCAATTCGTGGCACTCGAGCAGGTATCCCGCACAAAGATGTTGCCGGACGGTCCCTGCGCAACGAGATTCGTCGCGGATGAATAGAATGCGACAAAGCGGCCATCCGCGCTGATTGCTGGCGCTGCGCTGCGGCTGTTCGACGCGCCACCCGCTGCGCCCACGGAAACAACCTGCGCCACCTGCTCGCCTGAAACAGTCGCGTTCGATTTCAGCCGCGCGTTGTGGCCCAGGCCCACCACGAACGATGCGGTGTTGGAGACGCCGCCTCCCGGCGCGGGGTTGGATACGGTCAGCAAAATGGTGGTGTTCGCGGCGACGTCGGCGGCGGTCACCGGCACGCTCAATTGCGTTGCGCTCACGGAAGTCGGAGTTCGTGAGACGCCATTGAACGCCGCCACCGAGCCTTGGATGAAATTCGTCCCGTTCACCAGCAGCACGTTGTTCGCGGGCAACACATTCAGCGGGGTGGTGGAAGGGTTCAGCGAACTGATGGTAGGCACGGGATTCGAGGGGGGATTGATGGTAAAGGTTATGGCGTTGGAAATGCCGCCGCCGGGCGCAGGCGACACAACGGTCACCTGAGCCACGCCCGCGCTGGCAATGAAGGAAGCCGGAATGGAGGCGGAAATCTGCAGAGTGTTGGAATTAAACGTAGTGGTGAGCTGCACATTGTTCCAAAACGCCGTGGAGGCGGCGATAAATCCGGTGCCACTGATGTTCAGCGTGAAGGTTGGGCCGCCGGCGGTGGCATTGGACGGAAACAGGTTCGTAACCGCGGGCGTGTCGTTAAAAGGCTGGGTGTTACTACCACAACCAGCCAACAGGGAGAGCAATACCAAGACACAGGCCGCCGCGGACGCAAACGTTGCGCGGCGCCGCATGGGCAGCATTCTCCCCACATGAAAACTTTGAGGCGATATCATTCCGGGCAGCCGGGGCAGACGAACGAGAGAGCCAAAGACACCGTGTGTAAATCCCTCCGCAAGGTAGAGAAGATTGATAGCATCCCGGCGAACAGCGCGTCAACTCGGATTCAGCAAAAAAGGGAATGGTTGGACGGCTATGGCAGCGTTTTCTGAGCTCCAAAGCGCCGATTCACAGCGCGCGGACCGGCGGCACCAGCTTGGCCTCGGTGCGAACTTTCAGCGTTTCGAGGCGGGTCATCAGGTCGCGCTCCTGCGGGACGGTCATCTCCGCTTCAAATTCCACGAGCGCCCCTTCCGCGCTCGGATGTGTGTGCCAGCGGCGCGTTTGCAGACCGGCGTCCTCCACGAACTGATGAACCCGTTGCACGATTTCAGCGCCTGCGGGAGCGGTCACGCGGAAGCTCATGATGCGGTTTTGCAAGCCGAAGCGCTGCTCGAGGTTGCCAATGATCACAAGCGAACCAAGCAGCAAAAGCGTGGTGAAAATCGCAGTGACGTCCAGCCCGGCACCCACGGCCATTCCTATGCTGGCGACCACAAAAATGGTGGCGGCGCTAGTGATGCCGATAATCGTTCCACGCTCGCGAATGACCACCCCGGCGCCCAAAAAGCCGATGCCCGGGATGATCTGCGCGGCGATGCGCGTGTGATCGCCACCGACGTTAGACGCCATTTCATAAGAAATCACGGTGAAAAGCGCGGCGCCGAGGCAGATCAGTATATTCGTGCGGATGCCCGCCGGCTTGTGGCTCAGCTCCCGCTCCAGGCCGACCATCCCGCCCAAAAGCGCCGCCAGAAGCAAGCGGCCGACGATGTAGGTGTTCAGATCATGCAGCATGGAGCCAAAGCCTCGGGCCCGTGGATTGTACTATGAGCGCGACGCCGGGTTGTCGAGTGGCGGCTGCTTCGCGGGTGTTCGACAAGATCACAGTTTGAACGAGGTAAGTTTTGAAAAGAGCCGGGCGCGCTTGTTGATCTCGCCGCGCTTCACGGTGGTGAGCCGCTCGACGCCGAATTTCTCCACGGCAAAACTGCCCATCACCGATCCGTAGACCATGGCGGCGCGAAGCGTTTTTTCCGTGATTTGTCCCGCGCTAGCCAGATAACCCATGAATCCGCCGGCGAAGCTGTCGCCCGCGCCCGTAGGGTCGTGCACTTCTTCCAACGGAAACGCCGGGACGGAAAACATGAACTTGTTGTGGACCATCAGCGCGCCGTGCTCGCCGCGCTTGATCACCAGCGTGCGCGGGCCCATTTTGAACACGTGCTTGGCTGCACGCAGCAGGTTGTGTTCTCCGGTAAGCTGGCGCGTCTCATCGTCGTTGATCATGAGGATCTGCGTGTGTTTCAGCGTTTCGCGTAGCTCGGCGTTGGTTCCTTCGATCCAGTAGTTCATGGTGTCGAGTCCAACCACCTTCGGCTTGCCGTTCACCTGCTTCAGCACCGAGCGCTGCAGCGTGGGATCGATATTGCCGAGGAAAATGCTGGATGAATCGAGATAGGAATCGGGAAGCGTGGGCTTGAAATCGGCGAACACGTTCAGTTCGGTGGCCAGCGTGGTGCGCTCGTTCATGTTCTGGCTGTAGCGCCCGGCCCAGAAGAAGCTCTTGCCGTCGGCGTGCTCCACGCCGGCGAGATCGATTTTTCGCCCCTTGAAGACGGCCTTTTCCTTGGCCGTAAAATCATTGCCGACAATGGCCACCACGCGCACCGGCGTGAACTGGCTGGCCGCCAGAGCAAAATAACTGGCCGCGCCGCCGAGCGTGCGGTCTACCTTACCGAAAGGGGTTTCGATCGCATCGAACGCCATGGAACCCACTACTAAAAGGGACATAGTTTCTTCCAGCCTCTCAATTGTTCAGGAAATTATTTACCGATGTACTTGCCAATGATGGGCGCCAGGCGCTTCTTGGTGGCCGCCGGAATCGCTTTGCGGTCCGTAAGGATAGCGTGAGCGAGCGCCCTTCCGCATTTGCAATCGCGCGAGGCGTTTCCTAATCCGCGAATAACTTCGTGGATAGCTTTCTGCACGTTTTCGGTGTTCCGCTGCAAGTTGCCGATGATTTCTTCGAGTGTGACCGAGCTGTGTTGCGGGTGCCAGCAATCGTAATCGGTAATCATGGCGAACGAGGCGTAGCAGATTTCCGCTTCGCGGGCGAGCTTCGCTTCCGTCAGGTTAGTCATGCCGATCACGTCAAAGCGCAATTGCCGGTAGGTGTGCGACTCGGCCACCGTGGAAAACTGCGGTCCCTCGATGCAAACATAGGTGCCGCCGCGATGCGCCTTCACGCTGATGCGGTCACAGGCGTCAGCGAGTTGCGTTGAAAGCTGCTGACAGGTGGGCTTGTCGAAGCCGATGTGTACGACGATGCCGCCGCCGAAGAAGGTGGCGATGCGGTGGTGCGTGCGGTCGAAAAACTGGTCGGGTATCAGGAAATCGAGCGGTGGCAGGTCTTCGCGAAGCGATCCAACCGCACTGACGGAAATGATGCGCTCGACGCCCAGCAGCTTCATAGCGCAAACGTTCGCGCGGTAGTTGATTTCACTCGGTGAAATCACGTGCCCACGCCCGTGCCGCGCAAGAAAGGCCACGCGCTGGCCTTCGAGCGAACCGATGACTATGGCATCGGACGGATCGCCGAATGGCGTCCTCACGCGAACTTCGCGCGTATCGGTCAAGCCGCTCATGTGATACAGACCGCTACCGCCGATGATACCGATCTTTATGGATTCGCTTTTTGGGCTCTTTTTCGCCTTAGCCGCTTTCGCCATTCTCAATCCACCTTTACCGGTTCCAATTCGATTTGCCCATCGCGCTCGCGCAAATGTGCCGCCGGCACGCGCGGATCGTGCCCGAAAAGCGCCAGCCATCCTTCGCGCGCTATGGTGGGGAGCCACTTCTTTTTGTTCCCGAGCGTGATCATGGGGTAAAGATCGTAACCCATAATCCAGGGAAGCGGGAGATGCGGCGTCATGGGCACGAGATCGGACAAGAGAAATGCAGTTTTGCCGCCGCCGGTCAGTTTCACGCATTGCATATCGGCGTTATGGCCCGGCGCGCGGACCACTTCGACGCCTGGGACGATTTGCTGGTCGCCTTCGAGGGGCCGGAGTTGGCCGCTCTGCTCGATCGGCAGGTAATTGCTGTCGAAATAACTGGCGCGGTCGCGTTCAGTAGGGTTCAGCGCGTGCTCGTATTCGCCTTTTTGTACGAAATATTGCGCGTTCGGGAAAGTTGCCACAACTTTGTCTTTTTCAAGCCGAGTATTACCTCCGCAGTGGTCGAAGTGCAGGTGTGTATCGATGACGATATCGATGTCTTCGGGGGCAACTCCGTGCTCGCGCAGCCGCGGCAATAATTGAGGCTCACCCAGGTTGTATATGTCTCGCAGCTTGGCGCTCAGTTTGTCTCCCGCACCCGTTTCCACCAGAATGCGTTTGCCGCCCGCGCGAATCAGCAGACAATTCATGGCCAGCTCGATGCGATTGCGCGCGTCGGGCGGGCACTTCTTCTCCCACATCGGCTTGGGAATCACGCCGAACATGGCTCCGCCATCCAGATACACCGATCCGGCAGAGAAAATGTGGAACTCGAGGTCTCCCAGCTTCATCGCTTCCCTTCCGGGGATATAGGGGCGTTTGCGGCCAATCCGGCGCTGGCGAGAATGTCATTCACCGCGCTGTACGGATCTTTCTTGCGCGCAGCGACCTCCGCCACCAGCGATTCAAACTGTTTTTCATTCACGTGCTGACCCACCACGCTCTCCATCAATCGCGTCTGCAACAATCGCAGCAGCCATTCTTTCCAGTAAGCGGTTTCGCGCTCATGTCTGCGGTCCGGCTTGTCACTGTGCTGGCGAAACGCTTCGATTTGGCGCGCGAGGTCGTCCGTTCCCTTCCCGTCCGTGGCTACGGTGCGAACGACCGGCGGACGCCAGCCATCCCGCTCCGGCACGATCTGTAGCGTCGCGGTAAGCTGCTGCTCGAAGCGCTGCGCGCCTTCGCGATCGCATTTATTGAGCACAAAAATATCGCCGATTTCCATCAGTCCGGCTTTCAAATTTTGAATCTCGTCGCCGAGGCCCGGCACAAGCACCACCACCGTGCAGTCGGCGAAGCGCACTACCTCAATTTCGCCCTGGCCAACGCCAACCGTCTCGAGAATCACGATGTGCTTGCCAGCCGCATCGAGCAACAGGGCCGCGTCTCCGGTCGCCTGCGCCAAGCCGCCCAGATAGCCGCGTGTGGCCATGGAGCGCACGAAAATTCCCGCGTCACCAGCGTGGCTTTGCATACGGATGCGATCTCCAAGTATCGCTCCGCCGGTAAAGGGACTCGACGGATCAACGGCGATGATGCCGACCGTTTTGCCTTCAGCGCGGTAGTGAGCCGCCAGGCGGTCGACCAAAGTGCTCTTGCCGGTTCCGGGCGCTCCGGTAATGCCGATGCGATAGGCATGCCCCGTATACGGAAACAGCAGTCGCACGAGTTCTTCGGCATCGCGCGTGCGATTTTCGATAGCCGAGACCGCACGCGAGAGTGCGCGCACGTCACCCGCGCGTATCTGCTCCGCCCAATTTTCTATGGAAATGGCCAAACTAGAGCTTACCAAGAAGCTGCCGCGCGATCACGAGGCGCTGAATTTCGCTGGTGCCTTCGCCGATGGTGCAGAGCTTCACGTCGCGATAATATTTTTCCACCGGATAATCCTTGATGAATCCGTAGCCGCCGTGAATCTGCACCGCTTCATTGGCGACGCGCACGGCGACTTCTCCCGCATACAGTTTGGCCATACTGGACTCGCGCGTGAAGCGCGATTGGCCATTGTTTGAAGCAAGCGCCCGATCGGCGAGCCACGCCGCCTGGTAGGTGAGCAGCCTCGCCGCTTCGATTTCCGTAGCCATGTCCGCCAGCTTGAATTGTATGGCTTCGAATTCCGCAATCGGCTTCCCGAACTGCTTGCGCTCCTTGGCATACCGTACGGAGGCCTCATAAGCGCCCTGCGCCATGCCCAGACCCAGCGAAGCGATTGATATTCGCCCGCCGTCCAGAATTTGCAGCGTGTTGATGAACCCTTCGCCCTCGCGTCCCAGCAGGTTTTCAGGCGGCACATGGCAATCGCTGAAAATCAATTCGCTGGTGTCGCTGGCGCGCAGACCCAGCTTGTTTTCTTTTTTGCCGGGACGAAATCCCGGCGTGCCCTTCTCGACGATGAAGGCTGAAATCCCGTGATGCTTTTTGGCTGGATCAGTAACAGCCATGCACACGCATACATCCGCGTAGTGGCCATTGGTGATGAATGTCTTCGACCCGGTGATCACCCAGCCGTCGCCCGTTTTCCTGGCCATCGTGCGTGTGCCACCTGCATCCGACCCTGCTTGCGGCTCGGTGAGCGACCAGCAGCCGAGCTTCTTGCCCAGCGCCAGTGGCGTCACATATTTTTTGCGCTGCTCTTCGGTGCCGAATTTGAAAATGTGATTGGTGCACAGCGAGTTTTGCGCCGCGGTGATGATGCCGATGGAACCATCGACGCGAGAAAGCTCCTCGATGATGATGGCGTACTCGATGTAACCCATCCCCGCGCCGCCGTATTCCTCGGGAAAAATCACGCCGAGAAGCCCGAGATCGGCCAGTTTGGGAATAATTTCGGATGGGAATGTGGAATTCTCGTCCCACTTCATCACGTGCGGCGCGATTTCCCTTTCGGCAAACTCGCGAACGGTCTTGCGGAGCTGTTGCTGCTCACTCGTCAGGGAAAATTCCACGAAACCTCGCAGGAAAGCGCTTCCGAAGCAGCACTTCCTTTATAGCATAGCAATCTGCGGGTTGAATGATGCGGTCGTGCAGGAGTAGACAATCTCTTACGGCGGCATCGATGTGGAGTGACTTGCGGGAACAGACGCGGCAGGACCGCGCTACTTGCTGATTTCGTCGACGCCCTTGTTTATGAAGGTCTCTTCGCAAACATACTCGGAGATGTGCCAATCGGGCCGCAGCTTGAATTGCTTGGTGGCCGTCCACGGCTTCGTATAGGCAACGGGATCGTCGAAGGTGAAATCGATCCGCAGCATATCCGGTGCAGTTTTGTGGATGCGCTCGACGAGGTGCAGCGATTCGGAATGCGGATGCCCCACCTGATCGAGCCAGGTCTCATCGTTGAATCCCACGGTATCGACGACAAGAGTATTTCCATCCCACTTTCCGATGGAATCGCCCATCCAGGTAGGATTGACGTCTTTCGGATGCTGCCGGCCGTCGGTGTAAACCTGACGGATATAGTGGCCGTATTCGTAAACAATCAGCACCCGGCCGGGAATCTCGAAAATCTCCATGGGAAAGTTGAAGAGATAGATTCGCGGGACGCCCGGAGGAAAGCAGGTCAGCGTCGTGTCGTCCGATTTCCCTTGGTATCCGCCGACATGCACGGGCTTCGCCGCTTTGTATTTCGCGATCGCCCACGGGGTCATCGGCGGCTCATCCTTGCTGAAAGAAAAGTCGGCGAAGGTGGAGGCTCCGCTGATGTGCGGGTACTGCGTCCAGACGCCGGTGAGGTCGGCTGGGGCCGTGGCCGGCGGGCGATTTCTTTGCGTTTCGCGCTGACCTGCAGTTTGCGCGCGCAGCAAAGTACAAAAGAGCAATAAGAGAAAGGCGGCAATGCTGGCGCTATTTCGCCCGGCGATCATTCGCGGATCCTCTGCAAAATGTGCAATCCCGCCGTTCTCATGTTTGTTCGCGCACGCAGCGTAAACAGGGCCACGCCTAATATTCGTTGCCCTCGCGCGGCCTCAACTCTTTGCCATCTGCCAAAAGAATTTTCTGGAGGCGAAGGATCTTGCTGCCGTCCTTCATTTGATTTCCGACAACCGATATTTCCTGCCCGGGCTTGATCGTGTTTCTGGTCCAACCCGCCCTGGCCAGATTGTTCGGGCTGTCGGCTTCCACCATCCACTTCTCGGTATTGCTCTTGTCGTCTTTCACAACCAGATAGATGGCCGCGTGAGGATTAATGAAAGAGAATTCCGTTACCACGCCCTTTATCGTTACGGACTTGGACATGTCATACGCCGCCAGCCCGTGGTGCGCAAGAGCAGCGGTGTTGGTCGTCACGGTTACCAGGATCGCCAGAAATACGGATCTGAGCATTGTCCACCGGCCGGAAAAGTATCGAGTTGGAAGCATTCTACACCGCGTCCGCTAGTCGTCTCTACGCCAGGAAACAGATCAGCTTGCGCCGACCGGCGGCCTGGCCGCTTCGCTGTGAATGGTAGTTTGTTGGCTCCAGACCAGCGGCCAATGCCCATCGCGATTCACGAAAACGCGCACGTTGTAGTACGGCTTTCCTCCCTGGTAGGGAACGTGATGTGAAATCATCACCACCGCTTTACCGAAATCGTACATTTTCATGGACAGGATGGGCGCCCCGGGAGCGCCGATCCCTTCAGCTTGTTCTTTCTTCGCCAGCGCCACGCGCTCGGGCTTGTTCCGCGCAGACCCGTTATTGATGATCATAAATTCATCGGCAATGTGGGTGGCCCAATCATCCGCGTTCGGATGCCATTCATCCACTTTTGTTTTTTGCCATTCGGCCAGCACTGCCTTGTCGGCCGCGGTCGCCGGCTTGTAAGGCAGCGTGCGGCAAGGGTTGTCGCAGTCACCGGTTGAACCGGTGCTCCGCGGGGCGCCCATGCGCGCTTCCTTCGCCATCGGCGTGTCGAGATCGACGAACAACCGCCATCCGCTCGGGCGCTTCACCCAAATGCGCATGAAGCGGTCATCGTGATGCGTGCCGTAAACCAGCCCCAATTCTCCGTAGAAATACGATTTCCCGGAATCGCCGCTGTTGTCGGCCGCAAACTGCGATAAATCTTTGAGCGTCGCCGCATTGTCGTGGGTGGCTCCCTGCGCATCTGTCCAGACAAAGTCTGTGTCGAGAAGTCCCGCCGTCGCTTTCGTGTTGGATTTTTGCACCGCTTCGGCAAGCGAATGATCCGCCTGCAGAATCGAATCCTGGCCGGAAGCGGCTGCCAAATTCGTTACCAGAAGCATCAGACTCGCGAGCAGCAAAAGGCCACACCAATTAAAACTCTTCATCGCCAACATTCCCCCTCCGCGTTACCCTGCGAACGTTTAGCACCTGTCCTGGCGAAAACACAAGCGTAATTGCCGCTCACTTTCCCTAAGAAACTATTCAACAAACAGCTTCGCCGGGAATTCGGAATTACATCACTCGTCGTGTGATATAAGGAAGCGGATTTCACCTGGGGGTTATGCGGGAGGGTTCATGGATAAAATCACGCGGCGCGGTTTCGTGAAGGGAGCGGCGCTTGTGCCGCTAGCGTTCACCCCGCTAACGCTGGAGGCGCAATCGACAGCTCCCGAGTCGCAATTCGACATTGTGGTTGCCGGTGCGGGCCACAACAGCCTGGTCAGCGCGGCCTACCTGGCCAAGGCGGGATACCGCTGCGTGGTTCTGGAGGGACGCCCCATCGTGGGTGGCGACGTGAAGACGGCGGAGATGACGCTGAAAGGCTTTCTGCACGATACCTGCTCGTCGGCTCACAACGGGATTCAGGACAATCCTCTGATCCGCGATAACGAACTGAACCTTGGCGAGTATGGCCTCGAATACATTTTCCCCGATCCCGTTTTTCACATGCCCTTTCTCGACGGGGCCTACATCACCCAATGGCGCGACCTCGACCGCACCTGCGATGAATTCGCGAAGTACTCGAAAAAAGACGCCGACATGTATCGGCGCATGTTCAAGGAATCGGAGAAGATCGATCCGCGTACGAATTTCTGGCGGCGCCGGCTAGCCATGTCGCATTGGGAAATCGTGCGCGCGAACTTCGAGGACGTTCACTCGCGCACCTTTATGCTTGCCTGCCCTTGGTCACAGCAGCCAGCGCAGTTCCCCATGACTGGTCGCGTAGCTTACTCGGCATTTCAGCAGCAGCGGCGCAGCCGTCCCCTACCCAAAGGCGGCTCGGGGAAACTTAGTGAAGCGCTCGCAAAATTCATCGAAGCACACAACGGCGTGGTACTTGTCA
>DASZMG010000108.1:0-55487 GCA_035551975.1 Candidatus Acidiferrales bacterium
AGGTCTGCGGTTCGAGCCCGCACGGGCCTACCATTTCTTCCTCTTGCAAAAAGTTTAAGGCGGGCACATCCGCGAACGCATGGATTCGAACTGCTAGGTGGTATGTGTCGTTTCCATTTCATACACCAGCGATCGCACTTCGGTAATCGAAATCATCGGCAAGAAGCGGATAAACAAGAAAAAAAGCATATAGAAGAGTCCAAAGGATCCTGCCAGCGTGGCCCAGTCCCATTTTGTCGGATAGAACATGTCCCATTTCGAAGGTGTGTGATCGCGCGACAGGCTTACCGCGATGATCACAAAACGCTCCAGCCACATTCCCACATTGATGATCACCGAAACGATGAACAACGCTACCGTGCCGCGCCGCATACGTCTGAACCACAGTATCTGCGGAATCGCAAGATTTGTTGTAATTAGGCCCCAATAGACTACGGCATAAGGGCCAGTCATGCGGTTCACCATCATGAAGCGATCATACCCACCGCTGTAGAATGGCATGAAGGTTTCCATCACGTAGCTGTATGCGACGATCAGCCCAGTGGCTAGCATCAATTTCCCCATTACGTCCAGATGGCGCTCGGTGATAAGCCCTTCGAAGTGGTCGTAACTCCGCAAGGGGATAGCGAGAGTCAACACCATGGCAAAGCCAGAATAGATGGCTCCCGCTACGAAGTAAGGCGGGAAAATGGTGCTGTGCCAACCCGGAACTATCGCGATGGTGAAATCAAAGCTCACCACCGTGTGGACCGAAACCACCAGTGCCGTCGCCAGTCCAGCGAGCAGAATTGACGCAGTTTCATAGCGCATCCAGTGGCGCGCGGAACCTCTCCATCCCAATGCGAAAAAGCCGTAGACGACACTTGCTTCCCGCTTCTTGGCTTTGTCCCGTAGCGTGGCTAAGTCGGGAACCAACCCTAGGCACCAGAACAAAACAGAAACCGTCAGGTAGGTGGACACCGCGAACACGCCCCACACCAGTGGGCTCCGGAATTGCGGCCACATCCACATCGGGTTTGGATACGGCAGCAGATAGTAAAACACCCACGGACGCCCCATGTGCAGCAATGGAAATAATCCTGCGCACATCACGGCGAATATCGTCATAGCCTCCGCGAAGCGGTTGATCGACGTCCGCCAGCCTTTGATGCATAAGCAACAGGAATGCTGATATCAATGTTCCCGCGTGCCCGATTCCAATCCACCAGACAAAGTTTGTGATGGCATAGGCCATGCCACGGGAATGTTGATACCCCAGATTCCCACGCCGAAAGCAAACAGGTAAGTGATCACCAGGGTCAGGAGCAGGAACAGAGCTACCGCCACCCCGAAGCGAGCTAGCCAACCCTTGGTCACACCAGGGGTCAGAACAATGGTGCTTATCTTGTCGGTGACCGCGGCCAGCGTGAATCCCGGCTCAATAATCGGGTCCGGATCAGCCACGGCAGTTTTGGAAACGTGTTCGGGGTCCACAACTTTCCCTTCTGCTTCAGTTCAAAGCAGCACGGTTCAGTTCCTCGCGTTGTGGATACAACGGATTTTTTCATTGATACTATTCAGCCCTTGCCTGCCTATCGCGCCAGTACGTGTGAGTGCGGCTCGGACAGTTCGGGTACAGCGGGTCCCGCTTCGGACGAAACACTAACTACCTTCACTCTTTGTCCCACAACCAGGTGTTGCAGCGGTAGCTCGCGGCCGTTTTCAAATCGAACCGCGTCGCGGTAGGTATAAGCGTTCGCGGATAGCTGTGTGAAGGTCACTTCTTCCACTGGCCCAACTTTCAGGTGATTCCGCAAGTTCGCTGGTATATCGTGCAGGACCAGTTTCGATGCCGGGGGAATACAAACAGCAACTACCGGGTTAGTTGCCTGATCCTTGAAGTAAGCTTTGATCGCCGCCCAAAGCCCTTCCGGACGAGATTTGGTTCCATCCGCGGAACACTCGGCCCTGGCGGGCGAAATCAACCCAAGTGAATCCGTGGGGAATCGATGGACGACTAACACCTCACCCGCAACAGCCAGACGATTTGGAAATGCCATAAGCGAATAATCACACATGTTGCCACCCCCTATTTTCGTCAAAGAATGAATCCGAGTTTTCACTCGAACTGTAGGGATAATTTCACCGGCTCGCACTGAAAGAAATCCTGCGAAACATCCAACGCGGCGTTGGCGGATACCGTAGGAAACCCGACACAATGGTACTGGGCGATTTTTGAATCAGTAAACAGTTGCTTTGCGAAGCGGCCTCCAAGCTGCCAAAGTGGTTTACGATTTTTGCATCCCTAGCTCGACACTTCCGCAATCTAACTCCCGGCGCCTTCCTTCTTCCTAAGTAGTCCCAAAGAAGATGAATCTCACACTTACATCCTTAGCCTGCTCGTGAGATGATGTCTAGCAAGGGTCTATCTCACCGACTGACCTAACAACTAATTTGGGAGAACTAGATGGATATAAATTCGATTGTGGCCGAACTGAAGAAGGAACGAGATCGTCTCGATCGCGCTATTTCAGCACTGGATGGCGAAGCGAGAACCAATGGAGTAACCCGTACGGTTGGCCGCCCGGTCGCTCGCAAGCGCACCACCGGCAGCCGCTTGACCCCGGCTGGCCGCAAACGCCTCTCCGAGATGATGAAGAAGCGTTGGGCCGAACGCCGGAAAAAGGCAGCCTAGGCGTCCGCACCGGACGCCTTTCCTTCCCCGTTTCATTGCGTTCGCGCGGTGCCCCGGCATCTTACATTCGCTCGGCGGGTCAAAATACCCGATAATTCTCGATCAACTCGACCAACCCGCGCTAGAATGGGGTAGGCTCATTGGGGGGAATTTTCGGTTCTAAGCGTTCGCAATGACGGACCTCGCTGAAAAAATTAAACAGAAACTCAAGGATGAAATCGCTGCCCTTGAGCACGAGCTCCATGACGAGCTCCCCAAGGAGATTAAGGTAGCTCGCGCCCACGGCGATCTATCCGAAAATGCCGAGTACAAGTATGCCAAGGAGCGGCAGAGTTATGTCGCCGCCCGCTTGGCGCAACTCCATCAGCGCATGGCCGATTTATCCATGCTCAATTTGAACAACCTGCCCAAGGACCGGGCCGCGTATGGTTCGCGGCTGGTTGTTCTCGATATCGCCAAAGATACGAAAGTCGAGTACAAACTCGTCACCGTGGAAGAAGCCGACGCTGCCAAGGGCCTCATCTCCACCACTTCTCCCATCGGCCGCGCTCTTCTGGGCAAGAAAGTGGGTGACGAAGTGAAAGTCACTACCCCGGCCGGTCTAAGAGAATACGAGGTCGTCCAGCTCATTACCATTTACGATGAGGAATAACCCAGGGCGTTGACTTCACGCTGACTCCATGTTGACGCGCACTTCAGCTCGCTACCTTTCTTGGCCCATTGGCCGCGCCGCCGCTCTCTTGGCTGCTACCGGCATTCCTCCCAACGTCATCACCTGGTCGGCGCTGGTCGCGAATCTCTGGGCCGGGATTTTCTTTGCCGCGGGAAGGTTTGCTTCCGCCGGCGGCATGATGATTCTCGCCGGTATCTGCGATCTCCTCGACGGCCCGGTAGCCCGGCTGCAGGGTCGCGTTTCTCTCTTCGGCGGATTCCTCGATTCAATTCTGGACCGCTACGCTGACCTCATTCTCTTTCTAGGTCTGCTCATCTATTACGTGCACGTGAACCGCTTCTCCTATGCCTTTCTTGCCGGCGCCGGTGCCGCTGGCGCCGTGATGGTCAGCTACGCCAAAGCGCGCGCGGAATCACTCGTTCCCGGCCCCGGCGTCGGTTTCTGGGAACGTCCCGAGCGCCTGGCTTTGATGATCCTTGGCGCCCTCGTGAATCGCATGCCCGTGGCTCTTTGGATTCTCGCGATCGGACCGAATATCACCGTCATCCACAATATTGTCCATACTTGGCAGCAAACCGAGCGTGGCCGAAAATCGCTGGCCGACGCACAAAGCGTTCTCGGTATCGCTCCGTCCCGCTTGCAGCCAAAGCTTCGCCCCGCTCCCGAACCTCCCCGCGTCATGACCCGTTCCGCGGGCCGTGGCGCCTGAAATTCCACATTCGCTACATCCCTTGTATTTATTCGTGCAACAGTCTCCCCGTTCTGTTTAGAATATTCCTTCCGTCATTCTAAAAAAGGGACACGTGTACAATGGCCAAGCTTATTGCCACTGTAGGGGGACTCATCATATGCGCCGGGATTGATCTGCTCTGGCAATCGCGGCTGCAAGTTCGCTATTGGATCGAGACCTATCTGAAATTTCTCTCCGCCATGTGGCGCCGCCAACTCCCTGCCCGCGTGTTGCCCTCCAGCGCCAACCTTTTGGCGCGCCCCGACTCCATGCAGGTGCTCCTCGGTCTGGGATTCCTGCTTGTCCTTGGGCCTGCTTTGTTGCTGGTGAGTCTCACTCTGGTTCTCTACCCTCGCTAGCGATCACATCATAAAAGCGGTCTCCGCCAGCTTTCGGTTTCCCTGCACTTGCGCGGCACTGCGGCCTCCGAGCTTGCGTGAGAACAGCTTTGTGGGTCGCACCGCCGGGTTCGCAGGAGCGGCCTTTCACCCCGCCAGATGTTGCTTTGGCTTTCGCCGTACACACGTGCTTGGATTCTTTCGAACCCTTACCTAAACTGTTTCCGTACCTGTAAAACCCTGTCTCATCATTCATGGCGGCGCTGGATCTATCGCTGCCGATGCCATCGACGCAACCCGCGCCGGAATTCGCCGTGCCCTTGAAGCGGGATGGAAAATTTTGTTCGCCGGCAGACACGCGCTCGACGCCGTCGAATCCGCTATTGTCGTCCTCGAGGACGATCCTTTCTTTAACGCTGGCACTGGTGCAAATCTGAACCGCGACGGCCATGCCCAGCTCGACGCTATCCTCATGGACGGCACCACTCTCAAAGCGGGCGCTCTAGCCGCTGTCGAACGGATCCGCAATCCCATTCGCCTCGCGCACCTCATCCAGGAAAAAAGCACGCACGTGCTGCTGGCTGCCGCTGGCGCCGAAACATTCGCCGTCGAAAATGGCATTCCTCTTTGCGACCCCGAAGAACTGATCACCGACCCCGCACGAACCGCTTGGCGGAAGCATCACAACCAACGGCAAATCGGCGACGCGGAAATACACAAGGGCACCGTCGGCGCTGTCGCGCTTGATTCCAACGGGCGGCTTGCTGCCGGCACGTCGACCGGTGGCACTCCCTATAAATTTCCCGGTCGCGTCGGTGATTCCCCGCTCATCGGCTGTGGCTGCTACGCCGACGACCAGGCCGGCGGCGTTTCCTGCACCGGCGATGGCGAAGGCATAATGAAAATTGTTATGGCCAAAGCGGCTATCGATCTTTTGTGCCACTCAACTGCCACCGATGCCCACGCAAATACAGCCGGCAACGCGCAAGCCATTGCCGCCGAGGTTATCGGTATGCTGGCGGACCGCGCGCACAGTGCCGGTGGTTTGATATTGCTCGACCGCGAAGGGCATCCGGGGTTCGCCTTCAACACGCCGGCCATGTCCTACGGCTACATCCAGCCGGACGGTTCCTTCCACATTTCTCCCTGACCGGTTCTCGTTTTCCTGAATTTCGGTCGACTTCCACAGCCCAAAATCTTTCAGCGAAATATCGCTTGCACTTTGCAAGTAATATGCTACTTTCCCTCTCGTGGCGGAAAAGAAGTCGAAAGCGCCGCGGCGCTCCGGTTGCCCAGTCAGCATGTCGCTCGAAGCTTTGGGAGATCGCTGGTCATTGCTGATCATTCGCGATTTGATGGTGCGCGGGTATCACACGTTCAAACAGTTTCAGGAATCCGGCGAGGGCATCGCCACGAATATCCTGGCGGACCGTCTCAAGCGTCTCGAAGCGGCCGGCATTATTACCGCAGAGAAAGAAAAAACAGACGGGCGAAAAATCAATTATCGCCTCACCGAAAAGGGTATCGATCTCGCCCCGGTGATGTTGGAACTGCTCGTGTGGGGCGCGCGGTACCTGGAAACAGGAGCGCCGTGCCATGTGATCGAGAACATGGCAAAGAATCACGAGCAGGTTCTCACGGAAACGCGGCGTCGCTGGCAGGAGCGCGACCTGACTCCGATCCTGCCGAGGTTCGAAAGTCCTGGTCCGGCCCTAAAAAAACGCAGTAAATAAAAGGAGACAAACGATGCAACTCAATCCGTATCTGCACTTCAACGGTAATTGTGAGGAAGCTTTCAAGTTTTACGCGCAGTTGCTTGGCGGCAAAATCGATGCCATGACCACCTTCGAAGGCACACCCGCCGCAGATCACGCTCCGGCGGAATGGCGCAAGAAGATCCTGCACGCCAACCTCTCGGCAAAAGGACACGTGCTCATGGGCTCCGACGTCCCGCCCAACGCCCCCGGCGGCTACCAACCTCCAAAGGGTTTCTCCGTCTCCTTCAGCAACGACGACCCGGCGGAAGCGGAGCGCATTTTCAAGGCTCTCTCCGAAAGCGGAAACACTACCATGCCCATGCAGAAGACCTTCTGGGCCGAGCGTTTCGGCATGTGCGTGGATCGCTTCGGAATCCCCTGGATCGTCAACTGCACCACAGCCTCATCGGTGAGCGCCGGGAATAAGAGCTAAAAAAAGTTTATTGAGTGTCGATTCAAAGCAGGGCCGTTCGTCTCCCAATAGAGAACTGGACCGGACTCTTGGTTCGACCGGCCCGCTCCAAACCAAGCCAAGAAGGAGTTACCTATGCGAGTAATGGTCATTGTGAAGGCGAGCAAGGATAGCGAGGCAGGGATCATGCCCAAGAAAGAGCTTCTTGAAGCCATGATGAAGTTCAACGAAGAACTGGTGAAGGCCGGAGTCATGCTTGCTGGCGAAGGCCTCCACCCCAGTTCACAATCAGCGCGGGTGCGCTTCCGAGGCGCCGATCGAACCGTAATTGACGGTCCCTTCGCCGAAACCAAGGAACTCATCGCAGGCTACTGGATTTGGAAAGTGAAGTCGCTCCAGGAAGCCATCGACTGGGTCAAGCGCTGCCCGAATCCCACGGGGGACGAAGGCGTGATCGAAATCCGGCCGATCTTCGAAGCGGAAGACTTCGGCTCGGAAATGACTCCGGAAATTCGCGAGCAGGAACAGCGGCTCCGTACCCAGGGCGAGCAACTCGCCAAAGGCGCGCCGAAGTAAGTGGCGTCAACCCTGCTCTGTTTTTCCATTTCATGATCAAGTTGAGGACCAAGGAGAGAAAATGAGTGGAGTTCGAGTTTTAGTTGGCACGCGCAAGGGCGCTTTCGTTCTCACCTCCGACGGCAAACGCGAAAAGTGGGACGTGAGCGGGCCGCATTTCGCCGGCTGGGAGATCTATCACCTCAAAGGTTCTCCCGCCGATCCCAACCGCATCTACGTGTCGCAATCGAGCGGCTGGTTCGGACAGGTGATGCAGCGATCAAGCGACGGCGGTAAAACCTGGGAAACCGTCAACAACAAGTTCGCCTACGACGGCGTTCCCGGAACGCATCAGTGGTACGACGGAACGCCGCACCCGTGGGAGTTCAAGCGCGTGTGGCATCTCGAGCCGTCGCTCAACGATCCCGACACGGTTTACGCCGGAATCGAAGACGCCGCCATCTTCCGTTCCACCGATGGCGGCCAGAACTGGCAGGAGCTTTCCGGATTGCGTGGTCATGGCACCGGACCGAAGTGGCAACCCGGTGCTGGTGGCCTTTGTCTCCACAGCATCGTTCTCGATCCCAGCAATCCCGACCGCATGTTCATCGCCATCTCGGCCGCGGGCGCTTTCCGCACGGACGACGGCGGCAAAACTTGGAAGCCCATCAACCAGGGTTTGCGTTCACAATATATTCCCGATTCCACCGCAGAAATCGGCCACTGCGTGCATCGCATCGCCATGCACAAGTCGCGCCCCGGTGTTCTCTTCATGCAAAAGCACTGGGACGTGATGCGCAGCGACAATGCCGGCGAACTGTGGCAGGAAGTCAGCGGCAACCTGCCCACGGATTTCGGCTTCGTGATCGATGTGCACGCGCACGAACCCGAAACCATTTACGTGGTACCCATCAAGAGCGATTCCGAGCATTTCCCGATGGATGGCAAGCTGCAGGTCTATCGCAGCCGAAGCGGTGGCAATGAGTGGGAAGCGCTCACAAAAGGTTTGCCGCAGAGCAATTGCTACGTCAACGTGCTGCGCGATGCCATGTCCGTCGATTCGTTTGATTCCTGCGGCATCTACTTCGGCACCACCGGCGGCCAGGTCTACTGCTCGCCCAACTCGGGAGATTCATGGGTGCCTATTGTCCACGACCTTCCGGCCGTGCTATCTGTCGAGGTACAGACGCTCGCATGATCCAGGTGGTGCTTCCGGCGCATTTGCGGACGCTCGCGCAGGTCGATGGCAGTGAAGTCAGCGTCGAAGTGCGCGGAGAAGTCACCACGCGCTCGGTGCTGGATGCGCTCGAGGAACGCTATCCCGTACTGCGTGGCACGATTCGCGATCATCACACGCTCGAGCGGCGCCCTTTCCTGCGCTTTTTCGCCTGCCAGGAAGATCTTTCGCACGAGTCGCCGGACGCGCCCCTGCCCGCTTCGGTCGCCTCCGGCATGGAGCCGTTCATGATCATCGGGGCAATTGCAGGTGGATAGTCGCAGGAGGCTGATCGCAGGTGGACGATCACAAACAGATGGCACGAGGCACGATTGTTGCAATATTTTTATGCATCTCTGGTAACTGTCACCGAATCCAAACAAGCCGCAAATCCCAAGTCTGACGAGGAGGAAACATGGCAATCAAAGATGCGCTGATTCCTGAGTTCGATCACGAGATGGCCGTCACGCGGAAAACGCTGGAGCGCGTGCCCGAAGACAAACCCGATTACAAACCCCATGAAAAATCCATGAGCATGTCGCGCCTCGCCGGTCACGTCGCAGAACTTCCCGGCTTCGTCACCATGGCCTTGCAGAATGACTCCTTCAACATTCGCCCGGCGGGAGGCGGTCCCGCGCGACAGCCGCTGGTGATGGGCTCGCGCAAGCAACTGCTCGAGGACTTCGACAAGAATGTCGCGAGCATGCGCGAGACGCTTTCAAAAGCGAGCGACGAATCGCTGATGAAATCATGGTCGCTGATGGCGGGTGACAAAACCATTCTCACCATGCCGCGCGCCGCGGTGGTGCGCAGCTTCTGCCTCAGTCACATCATTCATCATCGCGCGCAGCTCGGCGTGTATTTGCGCATGAACAATGTTCCGGTGCCCTCGGTCTATGGGCCGTCCGCTGACGAAAATCCTTTCGCCGAAGCCATGGCCGGTTAATTTTCGCCGCAGCACGTTGGCGAATCCGAAGCCGTGAATGAAACCAAATGCAAAGGCGATCCAGGCGCGCACGTCGCGTCCGCGGCCGACAATGAGATTGTCGACACCGACGTAGACAATGCTCAGACGCGATGGCCGGCTCGATGAGGCGCGGCGAAGGCGTGAAAATATTCAGCGCAGCCAACGAAAGCGTGATGCTGTGCGCGACGGTAAAAGCACTCCCAAGGAGGAAAAGACGGCGCATCGGGCCGCCGAGAAGCAGGAGGCCCACGAGGAATAGAATGTGATCCGGATCTATCAAAATGTGGTGAATGCCGGCCGGAACGAATTTTCTCACCACAGCGAGCACGCCATGGCGCCCCCCAACGAAATATTCGAACTCGTGGTGATTGTTATCGAGAATGGACTGCGAAGTGAGTTTGTCGCCCTCGTAGAAGTTGACAAAAGTCTGGTGCGTGGAATCGTAGGGGAACAGCGCGGAGGTGAATTCCGCGACGCCTTGCGGCGATGGGATAGCTCGCGTTGAAGCGGATGGACTGGCGGTCGGCGAGTATTTCCGGCGCCGACCATGTGCCGTTGGCGAGGACGGAGTTGCCGGCGGCGAGCTGCAATCGGGCGCGGATGAGCGCGCTGAGCTGGTCAGCGTACTGCGAGACAAATGACGCCTCAAGCAGTTGGTCCGCCGCATCGATGCTCAGTTCATGCGCCACGTCGTACATGTGCGCAACAGCGGTGAGGTCAATTTCGCCCAAGGTGATGCGCACGTCCACGTAGCTGAAGGACACGGGGTGAGCCGCCGCGCGCTTGGCTGCCGCGAGGAATAGCAGGAGCGCTATGGCGAGCGCCGCGGCGCACTCCAAGAGGTTATCGCGCGTTGCGCGGCGTTTCATTGCGTTGGAGTCCATCCCATTTTCTGGTGCCGCGACAGTATACAAAGTGCCAGCGCTTCGACAAGGATTTTCGTTGAACCAGTGCCGAATGACGAGTGGCTAGTGGCGAGACAATGCGCATACTCGCGGAACTATTACTTAGAAGATTTCGTTGCCCTTTTGATTAGAGACCACGGAATCAAGCCGAATCTTCTTCACTCTGAATATAAAAAATACTGGAGAGGAACAAGAACAGCCTTGAGTCGTGGGTAACGTGGGAAATACAGCACCGATAGATGAAACTCGTGTCGAGGTGGGCCGGCGAAACAGCCGAGCTGGCGTCACGGAGCAGATTATCTTCGGAACGAGGCTTTTTTCAGACTGATCGGAATTCTTTCTGAGCACTGTGACACCCCCGGCCGACCATCTGAATAACTATCTAGCATTCATAGATCGATCGGTGCGCTTCCCGTTTCGTTTGGCTCCCCTGCTACGGCTCAGGATCATCCTAAGTCCGTAAAGATGCGAAAAAAAGCCTGTACGGGCATTTGTATGTCGTTGCGGGATGTGAAAATGGGATTGCACGACATCGTACTGTAATTCAGCTCTCTGGAAGGCACATGCCATCGGCGATCGACGATTACGCAATGATTGGAAATTGCGAGACGGCAGCATTGGTTTCAAAAGAAGGTTCTGTCGATTGGATGTGCGTTCCCAGATTTGCTTCGCCAGCGTGCTTTGCAGCACTCCTGGGCTCGAGTGAGAACGGCCACTGGCAATTAGGGGCGCTGGGCACAACCCGAATTTCCAGGCGCTACCGTCCGCACACATTGATTCTTGAAACGCAATTCGAAACCAGCGGCGGACAGGTAACCCTGATTGATTTCATGCCAGTGCAGGGACGGCATCCCACTCTGATACGCATCGTAAGGGGCGATCGCGGTACAGTACGCATGCAAATGGATTTGGTCATCCGCTTTGATTATGGTTTGACCGTCCCCTGGATCAGGCGAGCAAAAGATGGTTCGCTAGGCGCTATCGGAGGTCCTCACCGTTTGACCTTCCGAACCTCTGTTCCGGTGGAAGGCAGAGATCTGCACACGATAAGCGATTTCAGTGTGAAAGCGGGCCAGCAGGTCCAATTTGAATTGCGATACAGCAATTCGTTCCGCGGAACGGGATCATCAACAAACATCTCGGCCTCATTGAAAAAGACAGAGCAATGGTGGCGGACCTGGGCTGCACACCGAAAATACAAAGGCGCGCACGCTGACGTGGTCGAGCGCTCGCTCATAACATTGAAAGCGCTTACCAACCGGCATACGGGTGGCATCGTTGCGGCTCCCACCACCTCTTTGCCCGAGAAGCCCGGCGGCCAATGGAACTGGGACTATCGCTATTGTTGGGTGCGTGACGCTACGTTCATTCTGCTCGGATTCATCCACGGCGGGTACCATGAGGAAGCTCGGCTCTGGAAGGACTGGCTGGTGCACGCCCTGGCCGGCAGCGCAAATCAAATGCAGGTGGTTTATGGAGTCAATGGCGAACGATTGCTGAAGGAGTGGAGCGTCGATTGGCTCTCAGGATACCGGCAAGCCTCACCGGTTCGTGTGGGCAATGCCGCAAGCGAGCAGCTACAACTGGACATCTACGGCGAGCTGGCCGATGTTTTGCACCAGGCACGCGTTTCGGCGCAAACGGGCGCGGCCCACTTCGATTTCCAAATAACGCTTCTGCATCATCTCGAGAAGATCTGGCGGCAACCGGATCACGGTATCTGGGAAGTCCGCAACAAGAAGCTGCAATTCACGCATTCAAAAGTGATGAGCTGGGTGGCCTTTGACCGCACCATTCGCAGCGCCGAGCGGCTGGGAATCAAAGCGCCACTTGAGCGCTGGCGATCCATTCGGCAGGAAATTCACGATCAGGTCTGCACGCTTGGTTTCAATTCGCGAATTGGAAGCTTTGTTCAGTCCTACGGTTCCAGCGAAATGGATGCGAGTCTGCTTCTTTTGCCCTTGGTCGGATTTCTTCCGCCGAACGACCCGCGCATCGTGGGCACCGTTCGCAGAATAGAAAAAGAGCTGATTCGCGGCGGACTTGTTATGCGTCACAAAAGTGAAAAAGATAAGAAGTCGGGTGAGACCGAAGGGGCGTTCCTGCCCTGCAGTTGCTGGTTAGTGGATTATTACGAACTGGCGGGCCGCAAGAAAGAGGCCGAGCGGCTGCTCAATCGTGTTTTGAAGCTGAAAAATGATGTGGGCCTTCTTTCCGAGGAATACCACGTTGAAAAGAAGCGGCTGGTAGGTAATTTCCCGCAAGCTCTGACCCACGTCGCCGTGGTCAACAGCATCATCAACCTTTACAGCACCACCGGGCCTGCCAAACAGCGATCGCAAGAAAAGGACCAAAAGAAACAGGTGCTATAGCGTGCGGGATCGTTCGTCGGGAGCAGCAAAGCACATTCTTCCACGAATGCTGCTGGTCCAAGCCCCGCTTAATTGACTGCCGCACGAAGCATCGTCTGCTGATGCCTCAGGTGTATCTGGACCCTAGAGAGAATCGAACGGAAGCATTTTCCCCGGCCCAATTCCGGCTACCGATCCCGGAAAACCTATGTGCACACCTTAATATTTTTCACCGCGGACTGTAGTCCCCGGCACAACAACATGTGAGCCACATCACAGTCAGGCTCGAAATAGTTGCAAACAATAGGCGTGTAGCCCAGAGAGCGAATGAAGTACTCGGACTCGGGCGTCAGGGATCTTCGATGGGCTCTACCTCCACAGCAATCGGCACGATCAAAGAAGTTCACGGTCCAGTGGTAACGGTACGCTGCAGTGTGCTTCCGCCGCTACACCAGGCGCTGGAGACGCGAACCGATTCCGATCGCTACGTGCTGGAGGTCTATCAGCATCTGGACGAAAACAATCTGCGAGCAATAGCTCTCCACCGGGCCACGGGACTGAAGCGCGGTCTGCAAGTCTACGACTCCGGCGCGCCAATTCAGGTGCCGACCACTCCACAATGTCTGGGCCGGTTATTGAATGTGTTCGGCGAGCCGTTGGACGACAACGGCGAGCTTCCAAGAGACGGCTTCCAAAGTATTTTGGGCAAGCCCATCCCTCTCTACGAGTCCTCTAGCAAGCGGGAAATTCTGGAAACAGGGATCAAGGTGATCGATTTGATGTGCCCATTCGTACGCGGCGGAAAAGCGGGACTATTCGGCGGCGCTGGGGTGGGCAAGACCGTTTTGATTATGGAGTTCATGCATTCAGTCACCACGCTGCACCGCGGAGTGTCGGTTTTCGCCGGTGTTGGAGAGCGAATTCGCGAGGCGCACGAACTTTGGCGCGAAATGCAGTCGGTGGGGGTGATGCCGCAGACGCTGCTGGTATTTGGGCAAATGGATGAATCACCCGGTGTGCGCTTTCGTGTGGGGTTGTCCGCGCTCACCTACGCGGAATATCTGCGAGATACGCTGCACAAGGAAGTGTTGCTGGTAATGGACAACGTATACCGCTTCGTGCAGGCCGGAAGCGAGATTTCAGGGCTCCTGGGCAGGATGCCCGCCGCGGTTGGCTACCAGCCCACACTGATGACCGAGATTGCCGAACTGGAAGAGCGCATTCTCTCAACAAAGCACGATGCCGTCACTTCGGTGCAGGCGGTATATGTACCGGCGGATGACATGACCGATCCGGCCGTGAGCGGAATTCTCGCCCACCTGGACACAACCGTCATTCTTTCCCGCTCGCAAGCGGCCAAAGGAATTTATCCCGCAGTCGATACTCTGGCGTCGAAAAGCAAATTCATGGATCGCTATTTTTTGGGCGATCAGCACTACAGTGTGGCACAGCAGGTACGCGAACACATCGCGCGATACCGCGAACTCGAGGACATTATCACCATGCTGGGCATGGAGGAATTGTCGCCGCAGGACCGCCAAATCGTGGAGAGAGCGAGGAAGCTGCAGCGTTACCTCACGCAGCCTTTTCATGTAACGGAAGAGCATACCGGAATCAACGGACTGTCCGTGCCCCTGAGCAGCACGTTGAAAGATTGCATGGCGATCATTGCAGGAAAACTGGACGAGCTTCCGGAGGACCATTTCTACATGCGTGGCGCTATAGAAGGCGGCCCGCTATGAAGACATTCCGTATCCACCTGATGAGTATGACGCGGGCGGAATGGATACCCGATGTGGTGCGATTTACGGGACGCGATGCCGCGGGAAGCTTCGGGATTCTCGCCAATGCCTCGCGGCGCATGACGGTTTTGAGCTTTGGGCTGGCGCGTTTTCAGACCACCTCGGGTACGGAGTACCTGGCGCTTCCGGGTGGTTTGCTCTATTTCGTCGCCAACGAACTCCAGATCTCGACGACCAGTTATGTCCGCAGCAGCGGCTTGCAGGAGATATCGACCGCTCTCGACGTGCAGTTACGTAAAGAAGAAGTAGAACTGCGCGAGATCAAGCAAAGTCTGTATCGCCTTGACGAACAAGTCCTGAAGCACATGTACGAGTTGCCAAGGAATCCAGCTTTATGAGCGGCAACAACACTAAGGAACGGCTGAAGGCCAGCGTGGAAGCGCAGACGGGTCAGATTCGCAAAGCTGAAAGACAGCGCCGGACGCTGCTCGCGAATACCGTTTACCTGGGCACGCTAGGCTTGATCCTGGTCCTGCCGATTGTCGCCGGGGCGTATTTGGGAAATTGGCTGGACAACCGCATCAAGGGCTATTCCTTCAGTTGGACGATCACGCTGATTGTGCTGGGAGTTTTTGTCGGTTCGGTCGATGTCTATTTGTTCGTACAGGGACGATGAGACCATGCTCTCACTGATTGGGCGGCTAAGCATTTCAGGTACCGCCATCACCTCTTTCGGGCTGACGGCAGCGCTCGCATTGGCGGCCTGGCTGTCCGCCCGCAAGCTCCGCGAAGAACCTGGAAGCTACCAGATTGTGCTGGAGGGAGCGGTATCGGCAATGGAAGATGCGATTGAATCGGTGCTGCCTGGAAAATGCGAGATGCTGTTTCCCTTCATTGCGACCCTGTGGATTTTTATTCTATTTGCAAATCTCACCGGAATCGTGCCCGGACTGCACTCTCCGACTTCGGATATATCGGTGACCGCGAGTTTGGCTGTCCTGGTCTTTCTATCGGTGCACTGGTTCGGAATACGGGCCGATGGTTTTGCGAATTATTTCAAGCATTACCTGCGCCCCAGCCCCATTTTGCTTCCGTTTCACCTGATCAGCGAAGTATCGCGAACCCTGGCGCTGGCGGTGAGGTTGTTCGGAAACGTGATGAGCCTCGAGATTGGTTATGCGCTGATCTTGCTGGTGGCCGGCTTCCTGGTGCCGATTCCGCTGCTGATGCTGCATTTGGTGGAAGCCGTCATCCAAGCGTACTTGTTCGGCACGTTGGCGCTTATCTACATTGCCGGAGGAATTCAAGCGCAGGAGCTTCGGAAAGAAAAGGAAAGAGGTGCACTGTGAAGGACATGTTTTCATTTGTGACCGTTTCAACGATTGTTGCGGGAGCTGCAATCGTGCTGGGCACCATGCTGCCGGCGCTGGCCATGGGCAGAGCGATCAGCAAGGCGCTGGAGGCACTGGCGCATCAGCCCGAAGCGGAAAGCGCCATAACGCGGGCGCTTTTCGTGGGTCTGGCCATGATTGAATCGCTTTCAATCTACTGCCTGGTGATCGTGCTGATTATTTTGTTCCGGAACCCACTGCTTCAATATTTGACGAAGCCATAAAAGGGGAATGCGCAAGTGGAACTGAGCTGGACAACATTCTTTCTCGAGGCCATCAACTTTCTGGTGCTGGTGTGGCTGCTGAAACGATTGTTCTATGCCCCCGTGAAAAGAGCGATTGCGCAGCGCCGCGCAGCCGTGGAAAAAACGCTGAAGGATGCGGACATAAAGAAACAGCAAGCGGAGGAGTTGAAATCCAAGTACGACGGACGCCTGCGGGAATGGGAAGAGGAGAAGAACCGTCAAAAGGAAGCGCTGCGCGGAGAATTGAATGAAGAGCGGGACAAGCAGATGAAGCTAATCGCGCGCGCGGTGGCCGCGGAACGCGAACGCATGGAAGCGCAAGAGGAAGCCAAGAACGCCGACAGACGCGCCAATGACGAGAAGCGAGCAATGAGCCAGGCACTCGAATTCGTCTCGCGCCTTTTGCGCGATCTGGCTTCGCCTGAGCTTGAGGCAAAAATAAGCGACCTGCTGGCGCGGCAGATTTCATCATCGCCTGCCAGCGATATTTCAAAGGTTGGATCGGGAAATGGTCGCCGGGAAATCGAGGTGTGTTCTGCGTTCACCATGGCTGGCGCGCAGCGGGATTCGCTGATCTCGGCCCTTAAGCAAAAACTCGGATCGGAGATTTCCATAAACTTCCGGGTAGATCCGAAGCTCCTGGCGGGGTTGGAGGTCGCCATGGGTTCTTACGTCTGGCGGGCCAATCTGCGCGACGAGCTCGCATACTTCTCTGGTAGAAAGAACCATGAATCCTTCCATTAAAATTGCGACGGGTTCCTTGTTGGACGCGCAGCAGGAATGGATTGGGCGGTACCGGTTTGAGCCGCGGGTTGTCGAACGCGGCAAAGTGCTTTCGGTGGGAGATGGAATTCTCTGGATAGAAGGCTTGCCGTCCGCGTCCATTGACGAGGTTCTTGTGCTCGAAGATGGAAGCCGGGCGATGGTCTTCCACCTCACCGAGGAACTGGTTGGCGCGATTCTCCTGGAACAGACCGAAAAGTTAGCGGCTGGGACGGTTGCGCATCACTCTGGCATGCGCCTTAGCACGCTCTGCGGAGACAAGCTTTTGGGTCGAGTGATCGATCCTCTGGGTAAAGCGCTGGATGGCCAGCCGGAGCCGCAATATGACACTCGAGGCGATCTCGATGTTGCATCGCCGCCGATCATCTCTCGTGACTTCGTCAATCGTCCGCTTCTAACCGGAAACAAAATAATCGACACGCTGATTCCCATTGGCAAAGGGCAGAGGCAATTGCTGATTGGCGACAATGGACTTGGAAAGAGTTCGCTCGCCATGGATGTAATCGTGAACCAGCGGAATAAAAACGTGCTCTGCGTGTACGTGCTGGTGGGCCAGAAACGTTCGAGCGTTCTCAACACCTGGAATACTCTGCGAGACAGCGGAGCGATGGATTATACGGTGCTCGTGGTCGCCGAAGCCACCTCTTTGCCTGGACTGCAATATCTGGCTCCTTTCGCCGGATGCGCCGTGGCCGAATACTGGATGAAGCAGGGGCGAGACACGCTGGTTGTCTATGACGATTTAACGGCGCATGCCAAGAGCTACAGAGAACTATCGCTTCTGCTGCGCCGCCCTCCGGGGCGCGAGGCATATCCCGCCGATATTTTTTTCCTGCACTCGAGGCTGCTCGAACGATCGACATGCCTGGCAGCCAAAAACGGCGGCGGAAGCATGACCGCTCTTCCGATTATCGAGACAAAGGAAGGTGAAATTTCTTCTTATATCCCCACGAACTTGATTTCCATCACCGATGGCCAGATCTATTTCGACTCGGCGCTTTTTGCCTCCGGTTTTCTTCCGGCGATCGACGTCACCAGGTCGGTTTCGCGAGTGGGAGGAAGGGCGCAAGCCGCGGACATCAAGCAGGAAGCCGGACGAATGAAGCTCGATTACCTGCAGTTCCTGGAACTCGAGGTATTCACAAAATTCGGAGCCAGGCTGGAAGCATCGATACAAAAGAAGTTAAGCCGTGGCCGGATTCTTCGCGAAATCTTCAAACAGGACCGTCTCAGCCCGCTTTCAACCGAATCGCAACTCGCATGGCTCATCGCCTTCAATGACAACCTTTTCGACAACGTTAAACCTGAGGCGGTAGGCGCGGCGTTAGTGGATCTCTACAAATTCGCGGAGCATTCCGCATTAAACTCCTCCGTCTCCCGCGACAAATGGCGCACCGAACTGGAGTCCTGGAAGAAAACAAGGACTGCATCATGAGCAAGCTTTCCGATCTGCGGGCTCGCATGGACTCCCTGGAGGAGATTGGCTCGATTCTGAATGCCATGAAGAACCTGTCTCTTGTGGAGATCACCAAGATTTCCCGGCAATATTTGAATCAACAGGAACTGCTGAAGTCTGTGAAGCTCGCACTGGCGGATTTCGAGCATTTCTTCGGGTCTCTCAGTCCCGTTTCAGAAGCTGCCGGGGAAAGCCTCTATATTCTGATTGGGTCCGAGCGGGGATTTTGTGGCGGTTTCAACGAAGCCGTCCAAAACAAGTGCGCCAGCGAAACGGCACACCAGGCGAATCCTAAGCTGATCGTTATCGGCAGGAAGCTGGCCCTCAAATTCGCTGGCGACAACCGGCTGCTGGCGGCATTGGATGGCCCCAGCGCTACGGAAGAAATCCCTGGGGTGATCTCAGAACTGGCAACGGAATTAGCCAAATTCCCAGCAAATACCTGGAAAATAATTCACAATTCTTACGACAGCGAAGGTTCGCGAATTGAAGTGAACTCTCCATTCGAGTTTTCCAGGCTCCCAGTCACTCCGGCGTTTGCATTCGCTCCGCTCCTCAACGTTCCTCCCGCGGAGCTAAGGCTGCCCATTATCGAGCAATTCTTGTTTGCTCTTTTCTATCGGATCTTTTACCTCTCGTTTACCGCCGAAAATCACCAGCGCCTTCGGCACATGGACGGGGCCATGAACAAGATCCGCGACCAACAGCAACGGTTAAAGCAGGTTGCGAATTCGCTACGCCAGGAAAGCATTACAGAAGAGCTGGAAATTATTTTGCTGAGCGTCGACGGCATCACCGCCTGAAATCGATCCCTCGTCAATCTTCTCGACTTTGAACATTTCGGAGGGATGGTTCGCCGGTTGCCAAAATTGGCGCTTGCGGCGGTGCGCGGCGCTGCGCCATCCTGCATGGATGAAAAAATCCACGAAGGGCAAGCAGTTGCGCGCGGCAAATGCCAAAGCGAGGTTCGGCGCGGCAACTTTGGGCGCATCGACACTAGCGATTCATGCGGGTGAGGATCACTTTGGCGTGGGCGCGGCGGTTGGCACACCCATTTCGCGCACGGCGAACTTCACATTCGCCAGCACCGCAGAAATGAGGCGCTGGGCGGAAGGAAAAAGCCCGGCGTACATTTACACGCGGTATGGCAATCCCACACTGACGATTGCGGAACAGAAAATTGCGGCGCTGGAGCAGGCCGAAGCGGCGGTGGTGACCGCTTCCGGCAGTGCAGCCATTTCAAGTGCACTGCTGGCGGTGCTGCGCGCGGGAGACGAGGTAATTGCGTCGCGGCAGCTTTATGGTGGCAGCTACCGGCTGCTGCGCGATATTTTTCCGCGGTTTGGGATCAGCGTGCGGTACGTGGAGGCGGACCTGACGGGTATCGAGAAGTTGGTGAACCCGCGCACCAAGGCGTTTTACATCGAGACACCGACCAATCCCACGCTGCGGCTGGTGGATCTGCAGAAGGCGGTGGCATTTGCGAAAGAGTGGGCGATCGTGTCGATCATCGACAACACATTTGCCACGCCGGTGCTGCAGAAGCCGCTGACCATGGGATTCGACATGGTGGTGCACAGCGCGACGAAATATCTGGCGGGGCATTCGGATGTGGTGGCGGGCGCCGCCGCGGGAAGCGCCGCGCTGATGAAGCGTGTACGAGAGAACGTGATTTACCTGGGCGGTTCGATGGACCCGGAGGCGGCGTTCCTGCTGATCCGCGGGATGAAGACGCTGCGCGTGCGCCTGGAGCAGCAGTGCAAGAATGCGATGATCGTGGCGAAATTTCTGGAGAAGCACCCGAAAGTGGCGCGGGTCCATTACCCGGGACTGGCCGCGCATCCCGACCACAAGCTGGCCAAGCGGCAGATGCGCGGTTTCGGCGCCATGTTGGCGTTCGACATGAAGGGCGGGCTCGCGGCGGCACGGCGCTTCTGCGACCGGGTGCGGATTTTCCTGCTGGCGGCGAGCCTGGGCGGAGTCGAATCATTGGTCGTGCTACCGATTTACACTTCCCATTACAAAATGTCCCGGGATGAGATGCGGGGCGCCGGGGTGGAACCCGGCACGGTGAGGGTGTCGGTGGGATTGGAGGACCCAGAGGACCTGCTCGAGGATCTGCGTCAGGCACTTGCCTGATTTCCAAGGGGAACGCGAAAAGCTACACTAGCAATCGCCGGGTGGAGGATGGTATAAGGCTGGTCCAGCCTGGTTCGAGTTGGTGCAGTAGAGCCGCAACGTTTACTTTCGGGGCTTAACTTCGTGTACCGATCTGGTCAACTCTGGTACTTTGAGCCCATTGACCCGGAACCACCGTAACCATAAGCTTTTTGTTGCCTTGAGATAGCTGTCGAGGCGCTCTTTCGGAAAATTCCAATTTTCTCGGGGTCTCTTCGTGGATGCGGGCCGTAACATGCTCCAGGCATACATGAAGCGCCATTGAGGCGGACGAATGATAAAGCGGCACACCACTGCGGGGATCATGCTGGCGGCCAGCGCCATTTTACTGGCCGGCTGCGAAGCGAATACCAAAGCGGCAGTGCGCCAGCCGGCGGCAGCGCCGGCACCCCAAGCTGCCCTGTTGGATGTCCGCGAAGCACTTCCGCTGCACGACAATTCCATTAATTATCTTTCGCTGAGACTCGATCCGCGTCCTGCGATCGATATTCTGGTGGGGCAGGTTCAAAACGATCTGACCGCGGGCCAGCAGGATTTTCGTACGGGCAATGCCTATAAGGGACGCGCAGATCTGGATCGCGCGGTGAACCGGATTCTGGTGAGCGGATTCCAGGCGGAATCCGACCCCAGGCTTTCGAAACTGTTCGATCAGATCGGCGAAACGCTGCACACCTACCAGGTAGCGTCCGGACAGGCCACGGACGAGGAAGCACAGGAAACCGAAGCGCCGGCGCAACCTGCGCCCATCGATGAAATTGCCGACATGACCTTGCCGCCGGGCGATCCGCGGCTGGTGCTGAAGGCGCAGAAGGAATTGATGACCGTGCAGCATGATTTACCGCTGACGGTAAATGATTCCGTGCTGCAGTACCTGAGCTTTTTCACCACCACGCGCGGCCGGGCCATCGTGGAACACGGACTCGAACGAGCCGGGCGCTACAACACCATGATCCGCCGGGTGCTGAAGGAAGAGGGCGTTCCGCAGGACCTGATTTATCTGGCGCAGGCGGAGAGCGCGTTTCAGCCACAGGCTGTTTCGCGATCGGGAGCGCGGGGCATCTGGCAATTCATGCCGTTCCGGGGCGAGCAGTATGACCTCGAGCGCAGCTATTACGTGGATGAGCGCAGCGATCCGGAGAAGGCCACCCGCGCCGCCGCACGCCATTTGCGCGACCTCTACGGGATGTTCGGCGACTGGTATTTGGTAATGGCTGCCTACAACTCCGGACCAGGCAACGTGGCGAAGGCCATCGAGCGCACCGGCTATGCCGACTTCTGGGAATTGCAGAAGCGCCATGCGTTGCCGAAAGAAACAGAGAATTACGTGCCGATCATTATCGCCATGGCGCTGGTAGCCAAGGCACCCGCGTTCTACGGCGTGCAACTCTCGCCCGAGAAACCAGCGGAGGTCGAAGCGGTACAACTGGATTACCCCGTCGATCTGCATCTGGTGGCCGATGCCACAGGCGCGGATCTGAATGACCTGCGGCTGCTGAATCCGCAGCTGCTGCGCACCGTTACGCCGACCCAGCCGGGATTCGAACTGAAGCTGCCCACAGGCTTAACCGCTCGCTTCCAGGAAAATATCCAGCAAGTGCCGGAAGACAAGCGCACGTCATGGCGGCTGCATACCGTAAGCGAAGGCGAGACCCTGCCGGACATCGCGCGGCAATTCCGGGTAACTGTTCCGGCGCTCGAAGTTGCCAACCATTTGCAGGCTCATTCGACGGTGCCTACAGGTTTCGTGCTGAACGTGCCGACGGTGCCGGTGCTGACACACCTGGTGCGCTATCGGGTGCAGAAGGGCGACACTCTCGAAGGAATCGCGGACCGGTTCGATGTGACCGTGAGCGATCTGAAGCGCTGGAACCGCATCGGCGGGAATCACGTGACCCGCGGAACGCGGTTGCGAATTGTGGCTGGAAGCGAATCGGCCAGCATTTCGGCGGCAGCCTCGACCCAACCCCGCGAAAGAGCTTCGGCGCGAACGGTCTCGGTGCGCAGCACGGAAAAGGCGGACGCGCTGCAGCATCGCGTGAGAGCCGGCGAAACGCTTTATTCCATTGCGCGCGCGTACGGCATTACTGTTTCCGCGCTGCGCCAATCGAATCCGTTTCTTGCGGACCGCTCGCTTGAAACGGGCGATCTGCTCAAGATTCAGCGCTAGGAGCAGGAGTCCCGCAGGACAATAAGCCATTTTGTTTCATTAACATACGGCCTTGCCACGCACAGGTCCGGCAGCATAATCTCCGCACCTCCCTGCAAACAAAAGATTTTCACTGCGACCGCCTTGACAAAGTTCCAACAACCCGTTTATACACGGCGAGGGCTTCATGCGTCCGGCAAGCCTGAAAACCACGGAGGAACGATGTTCTACGCGAAAATGAACGACGAAGAAGACGACGAGTTGCCACGCTACGAGGAAGAGGAAGAAGAGGAAGGGGCGGAACAACCCGGAGAAACCTTGGAGATCGAGGAGATCGTGGTCGAAGAGGAACCGGAGGACGAAGAAGCCGAAACTACCACAGCGCCGACGACCCGCAAAGCCCCCGCGGCGCGCAAGGCGAAGAAAGCAGCCCCGAAAAAAGCGAGCAAGGCCAAACCGAAACCAAAAGCGAAGGCCAAGGCCAAACCAAAGGCCAAGAAGAAGGCTCCCGCGAAGAAGAAAAAGAAACGCTAGCTTTTGCAAAATTCTTTCGTGGGACAGATTACGAATTCAGATTCGCGGGAGGGCGCCGGAACGCGGACACCTCCCGCGATTTTTTTGCCGCTAGATTGTGCAGTCCCGCTGAACATCCCGCTGACACGTACCGCGCACCCGCTTGTTCGTTTCACACCGAAACAACCAAATCGTTTCAATCTGCAATGTTTCACTTGCGATGAACCGCGCTCGATAGCTAGCATACGCGCGCGATGCCGCTGGCTGTGGAGCAGATCCGTCGAATGAGGGGAGGAGCGCAGGTGCACCTGATGCGTTGCCAGGACGGCGATGGATACGATTTCTATGTGGTGAAGTTTCAGAATAACCCGCAAGGCTTGAGAATCCTGGCGAACGAATTGCTCGCGACGAGGTTGGCGGCGAGAATCGGACTTCCGGTACCAGGGGTGGCGGTGGTGGAAGTCCGCAAAGCGCTGATCGAAAATACCGAAGATTTGGTGATACAGCTCGGGCGCGGGCGCGCGCAGTGCCGGGAGGGTTTGCAGTTTGGATCTCGCTATCCGGCGGCGCCGGCGGAGATCGTGGTGTACGATTTTCTGCCCGACGAGCAGTTGCGCGAGGTTACCAATCTGGCCGATTTCTGCGGCATGCTGGCCTTTGACAAGTGGACCTGCAACACCAACGGGAGGCAGGCTATCTTCTTCCGGCGGCGAAACGAGCCGCGCGACCAGGCGCAGGTGCCCCCCGGGCGCAGACGGCGTACCAGGCCCAGATGCCCTACCAGGCGCAAATGATCGACCAAGGGTTCTGCTTCAACGCGGGCGAATGGAATTTCCCGGACGCGCCATTGCGAGGCCTTTATACGCGGCACCGCGTGTATGAATCAGTGTGCGGCCCGGAAGCATTCGAGGCCTGGGCCACGCGCATTGACCGCGTGGATGCAACGGTACTGGAAGAAGCCGCCAGCGGAATCCCGCCGGAATGGTACGCGGAAGACGCCGGCGCGCTCGAGCGCCTGCTGGAACAGCTTTTGCGCCGCAGGAAACTCGTACGAGAGCTGATCGTTTCGGCCTGGAAATCCTCGGCCCAACCTTTTCCCAACTGGAAGTGAACCATGGCAGAAGAACCCCGGAACACAGAAACCCGGAATATAGAACCGAGGACCACATTTCGCTACCGCGTGCTGCGTTACACGCCGAACCTGGTGCGGGACGAATGGGTGAACGTCGGCATCCTGCTGGAAGAACTGCCGGCCGCCGGCGCGGAAACCATTTCGCGGCGGGCCATCCGCGTGATTGAGCAGCAATCGGAGATCGCGCGCGTGAAGCGCCTGCATCCTAACGCCGATGAAGAGATGCTGCGCGCGCTGCCGGGTGAATTCGATACGCGCCTGCGTGCCCCCTCGAGCGAAGTGAATGTGTACCTTGAAAAGCTGGATCAAACTCTGTCAAACGCCCTGCAGTTGAGCCCGCAGCGGGCGCTGCTGGCCACCGATTTCGACTTGGAGATGGACCGGTTGTTCACCGATTATGTGGCTGTTCCGCCGCGGCTGCGTGGTGGCATCATCGAGAGTACCCGGGCCTGGATCAAGCAGCGCATCAACGACGTTTTCCTTCGGCGGCGCGTGCCGAAGCTCGAGCGGAACATTCCGGTGGAACAATTCACCGAGCCCGGCGATTCGCTGCGGCTCGATTATGGGTATCGCAACGGCGTCCGCGGCTATCTGCACGCGGTGGCGCTGAGCCGCGATCCCTCGCAGCCGAAAATCCTGGCCTACACCGCGCGGCGCATCCGCGCGCAAATTCCCGGGTGTGAGTTTATCGCCATCACCGAGGCCGAACCTTCGCGCGAGAACCCGCGGCAGCAGTTCATTGCGAGGCTTTTCGCCGATGAAAACATCGCGATCGTGCCGTTGCCGCGCATCGAGCGTTTCGCGGAGGATCTGCGGCTCAGGCTGCAGTAATTGCAGAGCGCTAGCGCGGATTTAGAGTTTGCCCCACGATGGCAGCGAGCGGCGGCCGAGAAGAATTTCCGCGGCCCAGGTGCCCAGATAATTCGAGAGCGCCACGCCGTGCCCGGCGAACGCGCCGGTCACCAGCGCGTTGCGGTTCTTCGGATGCCAATCGAAAACCGGCTCCCAGTTGTCGCGGAACAGGATGGGCCCGCCCCAGTGGTGCGTGAATTCCACATGGGCCGTGGCTGGATGCAGGCCGCGCACGCGCTTCTCAAACTTGGCGAACATCTCCGCGGGCTGCCCGGAATCGACGCGCACTTCTTCCAAATTTCCGGAAGCCGGGGGATCGACCAAGCCCGCCCCCCAGACAATCGACCGGTCCGGCCGCGTGCGGCCCCAAAGATAAGGGAACGAATTTTCGGTATAAAAGGGTTTATTCATAGCAAGGCCCAGGGATTGCAGTTGCTCCGCGCCGAGCGGCGCGGTGAGTGTCGCGAGCGTCAGCTTTGAGTGTCCCTGAGACAAGCCGGAAAGCTCGAGCGACACGCCGTTGGTCGCGAGCAGAATTTTTCTCGCGGTGATTTTTGCCGCATCTTTTGCCGATTCGCGCGCGACGCTCAGAACCGGACGTTCGCCCCAGGCGATATCCGTCACGCGGTGGTTCTCGAGAATAACGGCGCCGCGCTGGTGCGCCGCACGCGCCAGACCGCTCACCAGTTTCCCCGGATCGAGCGTGCCTCCGGGAACCTCATTCACCACGCGCAGCGTGCCGGAGTCCTGCCAGCGAATCGGTGAATCCTCGCGTCCATCTTTGCGGGAAATTTCAAAGGCTCCCGGCAACGCCAGATCGCAGCCGACTTCAAGCCGCGCGAAGATTTTTTCGATGCCTGCCAGCACATCGCCCAATCCCGGCAAATTGCCTGCGGCCGTCTCGGCCAAGGCCATGCCCCCGGTGCGTCCGCTCGCGCCGTGACCGATGCGCCCGGCCTCCAGCACCACCACCGATTTGGTGCTGTCCAGAAGACGCAGCCAGGCGGCTGCGGCTAGCCCGGTAAACCCGGCACCGACAATGATGAAATCCGCTTCGCGAGGAAGCGGCTGCTCCGGCGGATAAAAGTGGATCACCCAGGGAGGCTTTCCCCAGTTGTGCGGCGAAGATTCGGGAACGGACATGGGGAAACTCTCCGGGAAAATCAGCGGGCAAAAAGAAAAGAGCGGGCGCGAACCCGCTCTTTTTCCGATTCTCAGGTGCCTGTATCTAGAGGATGCTCTCGGTCCAGTTCTCGAGCGTGTGCTTGACCTTGCCCATGAACTGGTGGGCCACCGCGCCGTCCACCACGCGATGGTCGTAGGAAAGCGTCAGGTAGCACATGGAACGGATGGCAATGGCATCGTCGATCACCACCGGTCGCTTCTCGATCGCGCCCATGCCCAGAATGGCCACGTTCGGCTGGTTGATCACCGGCAGGCCGAACAGACCGCCGTAGACGCCAGGATTAGTGATGGAAAAGGTGCTCTCGGCGACTTCTTCGGGCTTGAGCTTCTTGGTGCGCGCGCGGAGAGCGAGATCGTTCATGGAGCGCGCCAAGCCGAGGAAGTTTTTCTCCTCGGCGTTCTTGATCACCGGGACGATCAGGCCCCAGTCGAGCGCCACGGCCACGCCGATGTTGCACTCCTTGTGCAGAACGAGGTTCGTGCCATCGATCGAAGCGTTCACCGTGGGAAAGGCGCGCAGGCCTTCCACCACCGCGCGAATGAAGAACGGCATGAAGGTCAGCTTCGTGCCGGAGTGCTCCTCGAATTTTTCCTTCATCTTGCTGCGCAGGGCGGAAATGGAAGTGACGTCCACTTCTTCCACCGAGTACACATGCGGCGAAGTGCGCTTCGAGAGCACCATATGCTCGGCGATTTTCTGGCGCATGATCGACATGGGCTGCACTTCGTATTGCCCGAAGTACATGCGCTCGCGCGGGACGGCCGATTCGAGCAAACCCGCATGCGAGGCTCCGGCACCGCCAGTAGCGGGAGGCGGAGGAGGCGCAGAAGGCATGGCAGGCGCCCCAGAAGCTGCTGCAGACGCCGCGCCACCATTGCCGCCTTCCATCGCGGCTTGAAGATCGTGCTTGCTCACGCGGCCGCCGGCGCCGGTGCCGGGCACCTGCGAAAGATCGATCTGGTGTTCGCGGGCCATGCGGCGCACTAGTGGCGAGCTGCGCACTTTCGATCCGCCCGCACCCGACAATGGCAATTCCACCGTTTCAGCCGGCGAAGTTGCCTGGCGTGGTGCTGGTGAAGGAGCAGGCGACGGGGCTGGTTTTGCCGGCGCCGCAGGCGGCACGCCCAAAGCGGTAGCAGTAGCGGCAGGCGCGGCGCTTTGCGCTTCGGCTTTCGGTGCAGCCGCGGTAGCAGCCCCTTTGCCGTCCACATCGATCACGGCCACGATGGTTTGAATCGGCACCGTTTGGCCTTCGGTGACTTTGATTTCTTTCAGCACGCCCGCGGAGGGAGAAGGAATTTCCGCATCGACTTTGTCGGTGGAAATTTCAAAAAGCGGTTCGTCGCGATCGATCTTGTCGCCCGGCTTCTTCAGCCACTTGGTGATGGTGCCTTCGAAAATGCTTTCGCCCATTTGGGGCATGATCACATCTACTGCCATGGGTATCTCCTGGGGTTCGGAAACTAGTTAGACGGCACTGAGACATTCCTCGTGCCACACGCCTGGTATGCCTTCGAGCGCGTAGATCTCATCGCCGCCGTGGAAGAAGGTGACGTTGGTCACCTTGGCCACCTGATCGGCATACTCGAGCTGGTCGGGTTCGAGCTCATTGTGGTATTGACCAGCTTCAAGAAAGCTCTCGAGAAAGGCGCGGTCCGCGATGCGTACCTGCTGCCCTACCTCGAATTCAGCGTTGTTAACACCTTTCGTTCTTCCCACGTGAGCGGCTCACTTTCCTCAGCAATTAGTATTTTGCCAATTCTCGAGCGGCAGCGGCAACTTTTTCGGCATTGGGTAAAAAGTATTCTTCAAGAGGGGGCGAGTAAGGCACCGGGGTATCCAAAGCGGTCACGCGCGACACGGGAGCGTCGAGATCGCCGAAGGCACCCTCGCAAACCAGCGCCGCGATTTCGCCGGCAATTCCGCCGGTGCGCGTGTCCTCGTGGACCACCAGCAGTTTGTTGGTCTTTTTCACGGAGTTCAGAATGGTTTCGGTATCGAGCGGAAGCAGGGTGCGTAGGTCGATCACTTCCGCTTCGATTCCCTCGTTGGCCAAGGTTGCGGCCGCTTCCAAGGAAGCGTGCGCCATGGCCGCGTAGCTCACGATGGTGAGATCGCGCCCTTCGCGCCGCACTACGGCCTTCCCGATGGGCACGGTGTAATCGCCCTCGGGAATCTCTTCCTTGATGCGGCGATAAAGAAATTTATGTTCGAAAAAAAGCACCGGGTTGTTGTCGCGCACCGCGGACTTCAGCAAGCCCTTGGCATCGTGCGCAGTGGAAGGATAAACCACCTTGAGCCCGGGCGTATGAACGAAATACATCTCCGGGTTCGCGGAGTGAAACGGACCGCCGTGCACGCCCCCACCGGACGGGCCGCGCAAAACCATGGGCACCGGTGCGCCCCACAGATAGTGCGATTTGGCCACGAAATTCGTGACTTGGTTAAAGCAACAGGCGATGAAGTCGATGAACTGCATCTCGGCGATGGGACGCAGGCCGAGATAGCTCATGCCGCAGGCTGCACCCACGATGGCCGTTTCGCTAATGGGCGTGTCCATCACGCGCTCAGGGCCGAATTTCGCCAGCAGGCCTTCGGTGACTTTGAACGCACCGCCGTAGACGCCAATGTCCTCACCGAGAGTTACCACGGCAGGGTCGCGCTCCATCTCCTCAAAGATGGCCTGGCGGATGGCTTCGAGCATGGTAACTTCGGCCATCAGCGTCGCCTCCCGCGCTTGTGGTGCTGCTCCCGCACCTTTTGCGCCGCCTGCTGTTCCTGGCGGAAAGCTTTATCCTTGGGACCGCGTCCGAAAGGCACGCGAACCACCGGCGCACCGGGAACCTCCGGCACAGACTCTTCTTCATCCTCCGGGACTACCGGCAAGCCTTTTTCCGCCGGGCGCGGAGCCGGCTTTTGCGGTGGGCGTTGCGGCGGGCGCGGGACTTGAGCCTGCGCCGTTTTCGGCTTGGGCGGCTGATGTGGATGCACCTGCCGGGCTTGTGGAGATTGCGGAGCTTGCGCAGGAGGTTGCGGAGCTTGCGCCACCGGACGAGCGGGCGCGGGAACAGGCGCCCGAGTAGGCAAATGAGCCACCGCCGGCATCGCAGCGGGGCCAAAATCGAAAACTTTCCAGGTGGCGGTAACGCTTGAAGCAGGAGGCGTCACTTCGGCCTTGGCGCGTTTCCACTCCGCTTCGATGGTGTGGCAGCCTTCGCAGTAAACGCCCTCCGCGGCCAGTTCCGGCGGAGGCAGCGGAGATTCCTCCGCGAATTTCTGCTCGGCGTCAAGCTCGCGCTCGATGCCCGCGTCGATTTCGGATTTTTTCGCTGGGTCCCACAGATTGTTCGCGGAGAGATATTTTTCGTAGAGCGCGATGGGGTCGCGCGCTTTCCAGAAATCGAACATTTCCTTGGGCACGTACTCGGCGGGATCGTGCTGTGCGTGCCCTTTCATGCGCATGGTCTTCACTTCGAGCAGCACCGGCCCGCGGCCAGCGCGGCACTGCTTGACCGCGTCCTTGGCCGCATTGTAAACAGCAACCACATCGTTGCCGTCGGCCATCATGCCGCGAATGCCATAAGCGTCGGCGCGCCGCGCAAGATCGCGCATGGGAACCTGTTTGGCCACCGGCGTCGAATAAGCCCACTGATTATTTTCGAGCACCACCACGAGCGGCGCTTTCTGCGCGGCGGCGAGATTCATCCCTTCGTGAAATGCACCGGTGGAGCTGCCACCGTCGCCGATCCAGGTCATGGCCACGATTTTTTGGCCGAGGTAGCGGCCGCCGATGGCCACGCCTGCCATCACCGGGATCAAATCGCCGAGCATCGAAATCGGCGAGACGATATGGAGCGTTTTCAGGTCGCCGAAATGGCTGGTGCCGTCCTTGCCCTGTGTAGGCGAAGTGTATTTCGCCATGTGCTGCGTGAAAATGTCGCGCGGCCGAACGCCTTTCACCAGCAGCGCGCCGATGTTGCGGATCATGGGCGCGAGCCAGTCGCGCGCCTCAAGAGCGAAGGCGCTGCCGACCGAAACAGCTTCCTGGCCGAGGCTCGAATAGAGTCCGCCGACGATTTTGTTCTGGCGGAACAGCCGCACCATGCGCTCCTCGAGCTGCCGGTTGAGCTGCATGTAGTAATAGAGGTCGAGATGCTGCTCGCGGGAAAGCGCCTGGGTCATCGTGTCGCCTCTCGCGAAACGGCCTCTCGCGAAATGGAAGCCTGTATGGTGGAGTCGTAGGGCGCGACGCGTTGCAAGGGAATGTTTGCCAAAGCCTTCTCTAATTCGGGCCTCGACATTGAGACCGTTTCAACTCCGAAAACGTTTCCAAATTGTTCGAGTAGATGAGCCAACGCTTGCTCCCGCGAAACGGTTCTGCCCAAGAGCTTCTCAAGAGATGTAGCGCACTTGCCGGAAATTCCACACGGAACAATCAAGTCAAAATAGCGCAAGTCGGTGGAAACGTTATAGGCGAAGCCGTGTGAGGTAACCCAGCGGCTGAGGTGCACGCCCAGCGCCGCCAGCTTTTCTTCACCCGCGGGCGTATCCACCCAAACGCCGTGCGCGCCCTCCCTGCGGTGCCCGGCAATTCCAAAAGCCGCCGATGCGCGAATCATTGTTTCTTCAAGCTGCTCGACGTACCAGCGCACGTCGCGCCGGTGCGCGGTCAAATCCAGAATAGGATAGGCGATAATCTGCCCCGGGCCGTGATAGGTGATGTCTCCGCCGCGGTCGGTATCGTGAAACTCGACGCGCATCTGATCGAGCACCCGGCTGCCGGCGCGAAGGTGCTCGCGCTTTCCGTTGCGGCCCAGCGTAATCACGTGCGGATGCTCGCAGATCAGCAGCACGTCCGGAACGGCATTCACTTTGTGCGCCTGCACCAGCTTGCGCTGCAATTCGCACGCGGGAGCGTAGGCGATCACGCCCAGATCGACCGCCCAACAGATGCGCTGCGTTTGGTCCGTTTTGTTCACACGCTTCTCTAAATTGGACTGTTCCGCTGTGGGCGTGGATTCACATCTGCCACAGCAGTTCGTAAAGTTAGTAGTTGATCGTGAGCCCGCGGACGGCGTTGAATGCGTCGCCCATGGCTTCCCAAACCGTGGGATGCGCGTGAATGGTGGAGGCCATGTCGTCAAGCGTGGCCTCAAGTCCCAGCGCCGCGACCGGCTCGGAAATAATTTCCGTGGCCAGCGGACCAATCGCGTGGACGCCCAGAATTTCGCCGTATTTCGCGTCGGCGACCACTTTGATGAACCCTTCGTGCTGGCCAAGAATGGTCGCTTTGCTGTTGGCGAGAAAGGGAAATTTGCCGGTCTTTACATCGAAACCCGCTTCGCGTGCCTGCTTCTCCGTCAAACCAATCGAACCAATCTGCGGCTCGCAATAGGTCGCGTTGGGGCAGCGTTTGCGGTCAAAAGGCTGCACCGGCTTCCCAGCCATGCGGCCCACGGCGATAATTCCTTCCATGGAGGCGGCGTGCGCAAGTTGCGGAAGTCCCGCGACGATGTCGCCGATGGCGTAGAGCTTGGGTTCATCCGTTTCAAGGAACGCGTTCGTGTGCACGAAGCCGCGCTCCAGTTTCGCCTTGGTTTTCTCCAAGCCAATATTTTCTGTAAGAGGGCGCCGGCCCACGGCAATCAGCACTTTTTCGGCGGTCGTCGTTTGTGATTTGCCGGACTTGTCCTTGTAGGTGACCGTCACGCCCGCCGCTTCCTTCTTGACCGACTCCACTTTCGCCTCAAGCTCGATGCGAATGCCCTTCTTGCGGAAACTCTTCTCGAGCTCCACGGAGATTTCTTCATCCTCCAGCGGCGTCACGCGCGGCAAAACTTCGAGCAGCGTCACCTCGGAACCGAAGGAGTGAAACACGGAAGCAAACTCCACACCCACTGCGCCGCAGCCCACTACCACCAGCGATTTGGGAATCGTTTTCAGCGTAAGAATTTCACGATTGGTCAGGACATCGCCGCCGATTTCCACACCGGGCAGCGAGCGCGCTTCCGAGCCAGTGGCCACCATGGTGAAATTCGTTTCCAGCTCGGTAGTCTTGCCGTCTTTTTCTACAGAAACTTTTCCCGGGCCGGCGATGCGTCCCCAGCCGGTGACGGAATCAACTTTGTTCTTCTTGAAGAGAGCGCCAATCCCTCCCGCGTGTTTCTTGACGATCTTGTCCTTGCGAGCCTGCATCGCGGGCCAGTTGATTTTTACGTCTTTTACTTCGAAACCGAATTCCTCGGCGCGTTTGAAGTAGTCGTACAGATCGGCGTGATGCAGAAAAACTTTGGTGGGAATGCAACCCACGTGCAAACAGGTTCCGCCCAGAAAAGGATCCTTCTCCACAACCGCCGTTTTCAGCCCCCACTGCGACGCACGAATCGCCGCGACGTATCCGCCCGGTCCGCTCCCGATGATCACGAGATCGTATTTAGCCAATCCATTCTCCCCTGCAACTTGTGAATTTTAAGGAAGCCGGTACACGCATGGAAGGTTTGCGATCATTGCGTCTTCCAAGCTCGTGGAATCATGATTTTAGCAGCCACTACACGCGCTCGCAACTCGCTGGCCGCATTGTGAGCAGAAACCTTGGGCGCGAATCTCCCGCCGAACGGAATCGTTGCGACGCGCCGCGGCATCTACAAGAGACGTTCTGCAAAATCGTCTCAAAAGAATCTCGGATCGAGCTGAAAACACTGGGAAATCGGCGCGAAGCGTTATTTGACAAGCGACGGTCGGTCCCGATAGTATGACTCGTTTTGTGTGGGATTTTTCCTGAGTTATGGGCGATACGGCCATGGATAGCAAGCGGCTGGAATATTACAAAAAGAAGCTCGTCGCCCGTCGCGAAGAGTTACTGCGTGGAATTGCGCGCACCGAACAGGAAGGGCGCGAAGCGGACGAGGATCCCACCGTCGACCTTGCCGACAAAGCGGCGAACTCCTACACCAAAGAGTTTCTCTTCGGCCTGACCCACGAGAACCGTTCGATGCTCCAGCTTGTCGATGATGCTTTGCGGCGCATCGACGATGAGACTTTCGGTGAGTGCATCTCGTGCCATCAAGAGCTCCAGCAAAAGCGCCTCGAAGCGGTGCCCTGGACACGCTACTGCATTTCCTGCCAGGAAAAGAAAGAGCAAGGCCAACTGTAGTTCCAGACGCGGCGATCAGCAGTTTCTCTCCCAAAATTTCCCAAATTGGAATGCGCCTCAAATTACCCGGCGCGTACGTAGTTTTGCGGTAGCGCGGCGCGGCAGATTTTCGCTATGAAGCGCGGATGCTTCTAAAGTCCGCACTCGATGCGTTGTCTTCTGTCGTTTTCGCCGCTCCCTGCCGGGTGTGCGATCAACCCCTACTCAACGCCAGTCGCGTTCCCATCTGCCCCGACTGCCTGAACTCCTTCGAGTGCATCGCGGCCCCCATTTGCGAGGTTTGCGGGCACCCATTTATGTCGCCCGTAGCCGCGCAAGCCGGCCGCCCGCTTTGCCGGCTGTGCCGCAAAGGCACCTATGGCTTCGACTGCGCGCGCAGCTTCGCGGTTTATAGCGACGCTCTCTTCGAAGCCATTATCCTGATGAAATACGAGGAAGTAACCCGGCTCGGGCACTGGTTCGCGGACCGTCTAGCCACACTCGCTGACTTTTCCTCGGACCAATGGCAACCCGATGTCGTGGCACCGGTCCCACTGCACCCGCAGCGACGCCGGGAGAGGGGCTACAACCAGGCAGAGCTGATTGCTGGTCCCTTGGCACGAAGGCTCAAAATCCCCTTGAACCCGCGCTTGCTCGTCCGAACCAAGTCTCGTCCGCCGCAACTCATGCTCTCTCGCAGGCAACGTTGGGCGACGGTCCGTGGCGCCTACGCCACCCCGAAGGGTTGTGGAGTTGACAACCTCCGCATCCTACTGGTAGATGATGTATTGACGACCGGCGCTACCCTTGATGCATGCGCAAGAGCTTTGAAGAAGGCGGGGGCAGCTCAGGTGCTGGCGCTGACGGTAGGGCGGGTAGTTCCGGATTGGTCGCGAAGTACCGCGAATCCGAAAATTAACCGGCCTGAAAGAATCCCGTAAGGGACAAAGTGCATCTTAGGTGACGAGGAGAGCTGTCACTTAGGCAGCCCATGGACAACCCGTTAAAGACTGGCTTACGGCCGCGACCTAGTGTGAATTTGCGCGCCGCCACGCCAGATGCTGCACCCAAGCCTCGCCCTGCAAACTCTCGTCCGTCGGTAATGCAAGCCCCTGTTCTGGTTCTCAACGCGACCTTTGAGCCAATTAACGTTACCGCCGTTCGCCGGGCCCTGGTCCTGATGTTAAAAGGGGTTGCCCAGGCCGAAGAGACCAACCACGCGGAAGTACATTCCACATCCAAGGCGATTCACGTGCCCTCGGTCATCCGGCTGTTGAGCTACCGGCATATCCCGCAACAAAGCCGCGCTTTATCCCGGAAGAACATCCTGCTGCGGGACCGCAATACCTGCCAGTTCTGCGGGGCGATCTTCGCCGCTTCGGAGCTGACGCTCGACCATGTGATGCCGCGCTCGCGCGGCGGCCGGTCCTCCTGGGAAAACCTGGTCGCCTGCTGCTACACCTGCAACAATCGCAAGGGTGACCGCACTCCCGAGGAAGCCGGACTAAAGCTGTTGCGGCGTCCCCGGCCCTTTACGCTGCATACTTCGCGGCAGTTGATGCGCCTGATCGGCCACCGCGACGAGAAGTGGCGCAAGTACCTTTTTTACTAGTTTTTTGCCAGCCGCCGCACCAAACAACCTTTCCCGAAACTACGCGTCTAATCCAGTAATACTTCTAGGACACACCCCGGGGAAGCGAGCTGGCAGTTTCCGGTCCGCTTCCCATAATTTTTGTTCCCGCCGATTTTTTGATTTCTTCCCGAAACTGCTTGCTGCTGTAGCAGAAGTAACTATAAGCATCTGGTATTGCCTATACACTCCTCGCCGCTGTAGAATTCGCCCGCGGAACCATATTCTGGACGACCAGCAACCAAGTGGAGGATGCGTCGCATCCAGACAAGTTGGCCGTTAATTCCTTTTTGGTTAACAGAAGCTGCCTGCCGCGGTGTGTTACCGATTGCGACAAGGGCCGTGGCGCAGCAGCGTTGACTCAGCATCGAGCGTTGCCCGTCGAACTAAATGGTAAGGAGACTAGCATGCAAAAGCTGGCGCGAAATATAAGTTGGGCTGTCGCAGCAATCATTAGCATCTCTGGATTTTTTGTCGTGGCAAAGCATCTTCAGCCTCGGCAGGTCCAAGCGGCGCCGGCGGTTCAGGTTGACAAGAGCAGCATCGGCGGAGTGGTGCTGAATAATGCGGGACAGAAGCCGGAAGCGGGCGTCTGGGTGATCGCGGAGACGAAGTCCCTGCCTGTGCCGTATCGGAAAATTGTCGTCACTGACGACAAAGGCCAGTTCATGGTCCCCGATTTGCCGGAAGGTTCATATGACATTTGGGTGCGCGGCTACGGCCTGCACGATTCGGAGCGCACGAAGGCTGCGCGCGGGGGACGCATTACTCTGCACGTAGACAATGCCAAGGACGCGCACGAGGCCGCAAGAATTTACCCCGCCAACTACTGGACATCGCTGGTTGAGCCACCCCCGCAGTCCGAATTGCCGGCCAAGTACACCACCCAGGAATATTGGCTGGCGGCCTGGAGGCAGGGCTGCAACCAGTGCCATCAACTGGGCATGGTGGCGACCCGGCGTTACACGGATCCGGCGGAATGGGATTCCATTTTTCAGCGCAACAGCGGCATGAACGGCATGGCCGAATCACTCGGCAAACCGATACTGGAGAAAACGCTGGCGGAATGGGATACGCGTATTCAAGGCGGTGAAGTTCCGCAAGCTCCGGCGCGTCCCACGGGGATGGAGCGCAACATGGTGGTGACCGAGTGGGATTGGGGCGCCGACATTTCCTTCATCCACGACCTCACCTCAACCGACAAGCGCAATCCGACTCTGTATCCTTACGGAAAAGTTTACGGCGCCGATCGGACGGGGGGTGGCCGTTTGTGGGCCCTCGATCCGGTGAAAAATACAGTAACGATGATTCAGATCCAGCCGCGCACCAAGCAGGGCTACGATCCGCAGCAGGACTATTACCACGATCGCTCCACGCCCGAGCATTGGATGGCCAGCCCGCACAATCCCATGTTCGATGAACATGGCCATGTGTGGATGACCGTACAAATTCAGCCGGACGATCAGTATCCTTCGTGGGCGAAAGCGGCGCTGCACACCGAAGACGACACGCCGAAGGAGATTGACGCAGCCTACGCCATGCTGACGAAGGCGCGCCATTCCATGCAGCTTGGCTACTACGATACAGAGAGCGGCAAGTTCGTCATGGTCGACACCATCTACAACACGCACCATTTGCAGTTCGACGCGCAGGATCGCATCTGGGCCAACAACCCGGGCGACGTGGTCACGCTTGGCGAACTCGATACCAGAAAGATCGATCCGGATAATCCGCAGGGAACTGAAGAGGCAGCGCAGAAAGCGTGGATCCGCATCGATCCCAACACCCTCAAACGAATTACCGGAACCGGCTACGCAACTGCAGTGAGTCCGGTCGACGGCACGGTTTGGCAGGCTGATCCAACTGCCGGCGGTCCCGACAACAAGCTGTACAAGTTCGACCCGGAAACCGGGAAGTTCAAAGACTACCCGCTGACCGCGCCGGGCCGCTTGCCGCACGGCATTGATTTCAGCACCGACGGCAACATCTGGTTCTCCGCCGAAAGTGGGCACCTTGGCAAGTTCGACCCCAAAACCGAGAAGTTCACCTACTGGCGCTTGCCCGGACCTTCTTTCAAGGGAACAGGTAGCGAGACCGGGAGCACGGAGGCGCCTTACTTCTTGTGGGTGGATCAATTCAACACCTCAGGAATGGGAGCCAACACGGTGTTCGTGACCGGCACAACTTCCGACTCAATGCTGGTGTTCGATCCGCAGAAAGAAACCTGGACAACTTTGCGGATGCCCTACCCCATGCCGTTCTACACGCGCGGATTGGATGGACGCATCGACGATGCCAAGGCAGGTTGGAAGGGCCGTGGGATCTGGGCCACCTATTCTTCCTACATGCCCAAATTCACGGAAACGCGAATGGGTTACGTGACGCACATCCAGATGCGGCCGAATCCGCTGGCGAACTAGTCCGTCTCATCTGCTAACAACAAATCGGTGCTGGCGGCACAATCTCCAGCACCGATTTTCTTTTTGCCCCCGATTTGACACCGCTGCGCGTCTAGTCTCCGTCGACCTCGCGCAAATCGAAAGCCCGTGGCTTTTCAGGATTCCACTGGGTGATCCACGCCACGAATTTGCTGGCACCGTACGCCGCGTGTTGCACCACAAAGAACAGGCAGACCAGGGGAAAGTAAACGATCGAGGCCAGCATCATCAGCAAGCCCTTTACGAAACCGAAATAAAGCCGCCAAAGTTCAGCATCGAATTCGCGCAATGACAGGCGATCCGAAAAGCTGACCCCGGGACCAATTTCCATTCGTTCCTCCGAGAAGCAAAAGTCGAATCAGCATGTGCGGGGCCACGGTTCAAGTTCGCAGGAAAGTACTTAGCTGACGCATGCTGCCGCTTTCATATGCGGCGACAATGCCCTTGCACACTAAAGACAAGTTGATTCCATTTTTCCGGACAAGAAGGTCCAACTCGCGTTTCGCTCGATGTTCCCCGTGCTTTTTCTTGTCTACAAATTTTTCTGTATGCTGGAGAAGATCCGTTCGGTCGCGTATCATGCTCAATTTCCGTCGCGTGGCTCGGCCGCAAAATCTTCGTGATTGCCAGGGAGAGAGACAACATGCTTTTTAACTTCGAGGAAATCCCTCCACGCGAGTGTTACAAGCTGCTCGTTTCGACCGTCACTCCGCGCCCGATCGCATGGGTGGTCAGTCTTGACATAAGTGGAAATTTGAACGCCGCGCCGTTTTCATTCTTCAATGCGTTTTCCGGCGATCCTCCGGTGGTAGGCATCGGCGTCGGCAGCCACAAACTGCCCGAGCCGAAAGACACGCGCGCGAACATTCGCGAAACGGGCGAGTTCGTAGTCAATTTGGTCTCAGAAGAAACCGCCGCGGCCATGAACATCACCGCCATCGAATTCAACCGCGGCGTGAACGAGCTGGGAAAAACGAACTTGACCACAACGCCTTCCTCGCGCGTAAAGCCTCCGCGCATCGTGGAAAGTCCGGTCGCTCTGGAATGCAAGCTGATGCAAATTGTCGAGCTGGGACCAAGCAATGGGCTGGTGCTGGGTCGAGTGGTGGCCATGCACGTGCACGACGATGCCGTGATCGATCCGGTGAAGAACTACATCAATACGCCCAAGCTGCACTTGATCGGCAGAATGCACGGCGCTTCCTGGTATGTGCGGACCACCGATCTGTTTGAGATGCCGCGAATTTCGCTGGAAAAGTGGAACGAGGAAGAATCCGCTTCGGCGGGCATGTCGCCCAAAGACGGACGCAGTAAATCCTAAACTTTGCTTTCGGAATTTGTTTCCACAGGATCGACTTCCGGTTCGCCGCTGGCGGAAATTCTCTTTTTGAGTGAAAAAGCTTCGCTTCGGTCGCGCTCGGAGCGAATCTGTTCGAGCAGTTGTTCCACGAAACGCTCGGCAAGCTCGCTGACAGCCAGATTGTCGCTGGCGAGTTGCTGCCGCAGGAATTCCAGGTCCCGGCGAGCGTAGGCCGCTTCCATTTCCTTCCGCTTTTCGGGAGTGAGTCGGGTTTCCTGTTCAAGTGGCGTTGCCGTCTTCTTCATGCTCATCGCTCCTGTGCATTTATAGCTTGCTTCCGCGTTTCGCATCCTCTCCACTGATCCGGATTCATCGAAAGAATCAATGCCATAACGCCAAATAGCCCTCTTCTGTAGCCCCAAACAGACGACGGTGTCAGGTAATCCAACGGTGGGCTGTACAGGAATTGTCGGATCGAAAAACCGGGTTTCGCCGTCCAAGCTTCCTGAATGTTGTATGGCCAGGAGAAATCCATGGAAGCGGACAACCGGCTTAAAAAGTCGAGTGAAATTCCCCCCAAAAGTCACCCCGAACACCAGGGAACCGATTTCACGCGCCGCGAGTTCGTCGCCACGGTTGGTGCTGTGACCGGCGGAATGGCGCTAGGCTTCAGGGGCTTCGAATCGAGCGGCACAGCGCTGGCTGAGACCCCGGCGAGATCGGCCCACGAAGTCGCCACGGAAATGGTCATCAACGGACAGCATCAGAACTTTTCTCTCGATCCGCGCGTTACGCTGCTCGACCTGCTGCGTGAAGATCTGGGTCTCACCGGAACGAAAAAAGGATGCGATCACGGCCAATGCGGCGCCTGTACCGTTCTTGCGAACGGAGTACGTATCAATAGCTGCCTTTCGCTGGCGGTGGCCCATGATGGCGACGAAATCACCACCATCGAAGGACTTGCACAGGGCGAGCAGTTACATCCGGTGCAGCAGGCTTTTCTCGAATTCGATGGATTCCAATGCGGCTATTGCACGCCCGGACAAATTTGCTCGGCTGTTGCGCTGCTGCATGAAGCGCAACGGGGCGATGCCAGCTTTGTAACTCCGGATCTGGCGCGCAAAGCGCCGGCAGAATTGACGCCCGATGAAATCCGCGAACGCATGAGCGGCAACATCTGCCGCTGCGGCGCCTACCCTGGCATCGTCGAGGCGGTGCAAGCCGGCTCGCGGCAAACGCCGGATACCACAAAAACGGGAGGGCGCCCTTGAATCCCTTCGAATACATACGGGCCGAGCGGCCCGAGACCGCAATCGATGCTGTCTTTAATTCGCAGAATGCGAAGTTCCTCGCCGGCGGAACGAACCTGATCGACTTGATGAAGGACGGCGTGGAGCAGCCGGGCCGCCTGATCGATATCAACCGCCTGCCGCTCAAGGCCATCGAACCCATGCCTGACGGCGGTTTGCGCCTCGGCGCGCTCGCTCGCAACACCGACACCGCAAATCATCCACTGGTGCGCAGCGACTACCCGCTGCTTTCCCGGGCAATCCTTTCCGGCGCGTCGCCGCAGCTCAGGAATCTAGCCACCAATGGCGGCAATCTGTTGCAGCGCACGCGTTGCTTCTACTTCATGGACACCGGCTTTCCTCAATGCAATAAGCGCAAACCGGGAAGCGGCTGCGGCGCCATCGGGGGAGTCAATCGAATTCACGCCATTTTTGGCGCGAGCGACCAGTGCATCGCCACGCATCCTTCGGACATGTGTGTGGCGCTGGCGGCGTTGGACGCCACCATTCGCGTTCGCGGTCCCAAGGGCGATCGAGCAATACCCATCGGCGAATTTCACCGCTTGCCCGGAAATACGCCGCAGATCGATACGAATCTGCAACCTGATGAACTGATCCTCTCGATCGACTTGCCCAAATCCAATTTCGCGCAGCATTCCCATTATCTGAAGGTTCGCGACCGCGCCAGCTACGAGTTTGCCTTGGTGTCGGTGGCCGCTGCACTTGAAATGGACGGTGATTCCATTCGCAATGCGCGCTTCGCCATGGGCGGCGTGGCGCACAAGCCTTGGCGGTCTCCGGAAGGGGAGCGCGAACTTGCGGGCCAGCAAGCCACGCTCGCGGCATTCGAACGCGCGGCAACTCGCTCTGTGGAGGGCGCGCGGACCTACCGCGACAACGCCTTCAAAGTGGAGATGGCCAAGCGCAGCGTGGTCCGTGCGCTCAGCCTTGCCGCAGGAGGTGTGGCATGAGCACTCTGGGTTCGCCTCTCACGCGCGTCGATGGCCCGCTGAAGGTCACGGGCAAAGCTGAATACGCCGCCGAATTCAAAGTGCCGAATGTGGCGCACGCCGTCATCGTCGAGAGCACGGTTCCCAAAGGCCGTATCACCACCATCGACACGCGGCGTGCTGAAAACCAGCCCGGGGTGCTCGCCGTCTTGACTCCCGACAACGCGCCCAAATTGCCAGGCGCCGAAAAACGCGTCTCTGTGCTGCAGGATCGGGAAATCTATTACAACCGCCAGCCCATCGCGGTGGTCGTGGCGGAAAATCTCCACACCGCCTATTACGCCGCTTCACTTGTCGACGTGCGCTACGACACATCAGCACCGAAGCTCGATTTCATGGCCGGCTTTCCCACGTCCTACCCCGGCAGCCACAACAATGAGCCTGGTGATTTGAGCTGGGGCGACACGAATGCTGGTTTGTCGCAAGCGCAGACCAAGCTCGATCGCATCTACACCACGCCTATCGAGCACCATAATCCCATGGAGCCGCACGCCACCCTGGCGCAGTGGGACGGCGACCGGCTAACGCTGCACGACGCCACGCAGAACGTGTTCGGCGTGAAAAGGTATCTGGCGAAAATGTTCGGCATTCCCGACGACAACGTGCGCGTGATGAGCTTTTTCATAGGCGGCGCATTCGGTTGCAAAGGGCAAATCTGGTCGCACGTAATTCTGGCGGCCATGGCCGCGCGGCAGGTGAAACGCCCGGTAAAACTTGTGCTGGAGCGCCCGCAAATGTTCGGGCCGGTCGGTGCGCGCCCCAGAACCTATCAGCAGATCACGCTCGGCGCTATGCGCGATGGCAAACTCACCGCCATCCGCCACGACGTGCACGCGCACACCTCGGTGATCGAGGATTATCTCGAATCATCCGCGTTTCCTACGCGCGTGATGTACAACTGCCCGAACGTCACCACCGTTCATCGTTTGGTGCCGCTGAATCTCGGCACGCCCACCTACATGCGCGCCCCCGGAGTGGCCACCGGAACCTATGCGCTCGAAGTGGCCATGGATGAGCTGGCCTACGAGCTGAAGATTGATCCGTTAGAGCTGCGGCTGATCAACTACACCGATGTCGATCCGCACACGAAGAAGCCTTTCACCGAGAAAAGCCTGCGCCAATGCTACGAACGCGCCGCGGACCGTTTCGGCTGGTCGAAGCGCAACCCGGAGCCGCGGTCCATGCGCAACGGCGCGCAACTGGTAGGTTGGGGCATGGCCACCGAAACGTATCCCGGCACGCGAAATGTTGCCTCCGCGCTGGTGCGCTTCCTGCCCAACGGACGCGTGCTGGTCGCTTCCGGAACCGAAGACATTGGCACGGGCATGTACACTATCATGACTCAGGTGACTGCAGACGCTTTGCAAATCTCTCCAAGCTTGATCGACGCAAAAATCGGCGACACCACCCTTCCGCAAGCCCCGCTCGCAGCCGGCTCCATGAGCACCGCGAGCGTGATGCCCGCCGTTCAGCGAGCCGCCTTCGCCGCGCGGAACAGGCTCATCAGCTTGGCCGTAGAAGATCCAGACTCGCCGATGCACGGCTTGACCACCGCCCAAGTGGAATTCAAGGATGGCAAACTCGCGCACAAATCGAACGCCGGGCGCTCGGAAACGTTCGCTGCATTAATCGCACGCCACGGGAATCAGCCCGTCGAAGGAACCGCTCACGCCGAATTACCGAAAGACCTCGATGAATATTCCCGGCATTCGTTTGGCGCAATCTTCGCCGAAGTCAACGTGGACCCGCAGTTAGGCATGGTGCGCGTGCGGCGTATCGTGGCCGTCTACGACGTCGGCAAAGTGCTGAACGCAAAAACCGCGCGCAGCCAGTTCATCGGAGGCATCGTCTGGGGCATCAGCCTCGCATTGCAGGAAGATACTTACGTCGACGAGCACACCGGCCGCATCGCGAACGCGAATTTGGCCGACTACCATGTGCCGGTGAATGCCGACATCGGCGAAATTGACGTTTCCGCCATCGATATTCCCGATCCGAAATTGGATCCTCTCGGCGCGCGTGGCATTGGCGAAATCGGAATCACCGGCACCGGCGCCGCCGTCGCCAATGCGATCTTTCACGCCACCGGCAAGCGCGTGCGCGATCTTCCCATTACGCCGGACAAGCTACTCGTTTAGCGCTTTGCGGCGAAGATATCGCCGTTTTATTCCGTCTGCTCGTTGCAGCCGCGATGCCACCATGCCTACAGCGCGATCCCGCTCCTGCCTCTCGTGGCTTGAACCGACGCTCCCCCCAAAACCGCCGCTGCGGCCCGCTGATAGAGCCGATTTGTTATTCAAAGGGGGTCTCTGGCGTAGAATATGGAATCATATGTCAATGGAAAATCCCTTTATGGCGCGGGCCATTCGGCTCTCGGTTGAAAGTGTGCAATCGAAAGACGGTGGACCGTTTGGCGCCGTGATTGTGAAAGACGGCAACATCATTGCCGAAGCTTCCAACGACGTCACCGGAACGAACGATCCGACCGCGCACGCCGAAATACTGGCTATTCGCGAAGCCTGCAAGAAATTGAACGATTTCGAGCTGAAGGGTTGCGAAATGTACACCTCCTGCGAACCCTGCCCCATGTGTCTCGGCGCAATCTACTGGGCGCGTTTGAATCGCGTCTACTTCGGAAATACCGCAGCCGACGCAGCGAAAATCGACTTCAGCGACGCTTTCATCTACGAAGAAATTGCGCGCCCGCATGCGCAACGCAGCATTCCCATGATCCAGATGATGCACGAGCAGGCCCTCGAAGGCTTTCGTGCTTGGGCTAAAAAGCCGGACAAAACGCCGTATTGAGTTTCAGCAAATGGAACGACTCATCGGACAATCCGTGCCGCGCAAAGAGGGCCTCTCCAAGGTCACCGGTACCGCGCGCTACATCGACGACATCGAATTCCCCGAAATGCTGCACGGTGTCACCGTTCGCAGTACTATTCCGCGCGGCCACATCAAGGAAATCTGTTTCGATTCCGGCATTCCCTGGGACGAATTCACCATCGTCACCGCGAAGGATATTCCCGCCAACAATTACGTCGCGCTCATCATCAACGATCAGCCCTGCCTCGCCGATCAATCCGTGAATCACGCCGAAGAAGCGATCGTCCTGCTGGCGCATCCGGACAAATATTTAGTCGAAGAGGCGCGCTGCGCCGTGCGCATCGACTACGAGCCCCTTCCGCCCATCTTCACCATTGCCGATTCCCTCGCGAAAAAAGAGATCGTCTGGGGCCAGGACAATATTTTCAAGTCCTACAGCGTGGACAAAGGCGACGTCGATTCCGCCTGGGCCGACGCGGCCTTCATCGTCGAAGGCGAATACGAAACCGGAGCGCAGGAACAGTTCTACATCGAACCGCAAGGAATCATTGCTCGCGCCATTGCCGGTGAAGAAGTAACCGTCTGGGGCTCGCTGCAATGCCCTTATTACGTGCACAAAGCGCTCGTTCCGATTTTTGGGTTGCCCAAAGAGCGCATCCGCGTGGTGCAAGCGGAAACCGGCGGAGGTTTCGGCGGCAAGGAAGAATATCCCTCCATGATCGCCGCGCACGCCGCGCTGCTCGCCTGGAAATCCGGCAAGCCAGTGAAGATGATCTACGACCGCGCGGAGGACATGGTCGCCACCACCAAGCGCCATCCTTCGCGCACGCACCATCGCACCGCGCTTACGCGCGACGGAAAATTCCTGGCCATGGACATCGACTTCGTCCTCGATGGCGGCGCGTACTACACGTTATCTCCGGTAGTGCTCTCTCGCGGCACCATTCACGCTGCCGGGCCATATCTTTGCCCCAACGTGCGCGTTCGTGGCCGCGCCGTCGCAACGAACGTGCCGCCGCACGGCGCTTTTCGAGGATTCGGCGCGCCCCAAAGTGTGTTTGCGCTCGAACGCCATCTCGATCGCGTCGCCGCCGCCGTGGGCCTTGCGCCTGACGAGTTGCGCCGCCGGAATTTTATTCAGCAGGGCCAAACGCTCGCCGTCAGCCAGGTGATCCGCGAAAAAACGGACATGAATTTACTGATGGACCGCGCCTTCGAAGCCTGTGATTACCACGAAAAGCGCGCGCGTTTCGAACGCGAAAACGCGCACAGCATTGTGAAAAAAGGCATCGGTTTTGCCGCCTTCCTTCACGGCGCCGGATTCACAGGTTCTGGTGAGGAATATCTCGCTTCCGAAGCGCTGCTCGAAGCCACGCCGGAAGGCATTGTGCGCGTTCTCGCCGGCAGCACGGAAATGGGCCAGGGCGCGAACACCATCTTCACCCAAATTGCCGCCGATGCCCTCGGCCTGCAATGCGATCTCATCGAAGTTCTCCAGCCCGACACGGCGTACGTGCCCAATAGCGGCCCCACCGTCGCTTCGCGCACCACCATGATCGTCGGAGGCTTGGTCGAATCCGCCGCGAAAAATCTGCAAAGAACTTTACTCAACTCCGGCCTGCTGCAGCCCGGATACGATTGCGCCGCTTTCGCGCAGGCTTGCCGCGAATATACCGGCAAGTTCGGCACGCTGAAATCCTTCGTGAAGTATCGTCAGCCGCCCGGCCTGAAATGGGACGACGAAAAATATCGCGGCGACGCCTACAGCGCTTACGGCTGGGCCGTCTACGTCGCCGAAGTTTCCGTCGACACGCGCACCGCGGATGTTTGCGTCGACAATTTCACCGCCGTGCAGGACGTGGGGAAAATCGTCAACCCCATGATGGCCACGGGACAGGTGGAAGGCGGCGTCGCGCAGGGCATCGGCCTGGCTATTTACGAAAATGTGGTCTGGAAAGATGGCCGCATGATGAATAGCCAGATGACTAATTACATCATGCCGACCTCGCTCGACGTTCCGCCCATTCGCGTGATTTTCGTGGAATTTCCCTTTGGTGTTGGTCCCGCCGGGGCGAAAGGCATCGGCGAACTTCCGCTCGACGGCACCGCTCCCGCCGTTGCAAACGCCATCGCGCACGCCACCGGCGTGGACATCAACCGCGTCCCGGTCACGCCCGAAGTGTTGATCGAAAAGCTGGAGCCGCTCTATGCCTGAGTGCCCGCGCGGCGGAAAGGTTCGCGTCTCCTGCACCGTCAACGGAAAACCTGCCGCGTTCGAAGCCAATCCCATGGCCCGTTTTCTCGACGTGCTGCGCGAGGAATTGCGCCTTACCGGAACGAAAGAAGGTTGCGGCGAGGGCGAATGCGGCGCCTGCGCCATCGAAATGAATGGCGAACTTGTGAACAGTTGCCTGGTTCCCGCGCTCCAGGTGGAAGGCGCCAGCATTCGCACCATCGAAGGAATCGCGCGCGGTTCCACTCTCGACGCGGTGCAGCAATCGTTTCTCGATCATGGCGGAGCGCAATGCGGCATCTGCACGCCGGGCATGATTCTTGCCGCGGTGAATCTTCTGGAGCGCTATCCCCATCCCAGCGAGGCGCAGGTGCGCGAAGCGCTCGCCGGAAATCTTTGCCGCTGCACGGGCTACATCAAAATTTTCGATTCCGTGTTGGGAGCTTGCCGCGAAGCAGGTCCGCCGCGGTGAGATCGTATGTTCCCGCGTTTGAAATGGAAGCGCCGCGCGATCTCGCGTCCGCCCTGTCGCGCTTGTCAGCCGAACCGGGCGCGTGGAAGCCATTCGCCGGCGGCACCGATTTAATGGTCCTGCTTGAAGCGGGCAAGCTGACGCCTGGAAAATATCTGAGCATCTGGCAACTGCCGGAGCTGCGCGGAATCGAATTCGCCTCCGATCGCGTGACGCTCGGCGCTCTCACCACCTATACGCAGGTTCGCCGCGATCCAGTTCTCGCCGCAGAATTTCCGTTGCTGTGCCGCGCCGCGTCCGAAACCGGCAGCATCGCCACGCAGAATCGCGGCACCCTCGGCGGAAACATCGCCAACGGCTCGCCCGCCGCGGATTCCCCTCCCGCGCTGCTCGTCTACGACGCCGAACTTGAGCTGATCTCCTCGCAAGGCTCGCGCTGGATTCCCTACAACATTTTCCACACGGGCTACAAGCAGAGCGTTCTGCAGCCCAATGAATTGATCGCGCGGATTCGCCTGCAACGCAACAAGCAAAACTGGAAGCAGCACTACCACAAAGTGGGCACACGCCGCGCGCAGGCCATCTCCAAAGTGTGCTTTGCCGGCGTCGCCGAAATGGAAAATGGCCAAATAAAAGACGCCCGCATCGCATTCGGCAGCATCAAACCAACGCCGTTTCGTGCCACGGCAACCGAAGCGGTGCTTCGCGGTGCTAAACTTTCGCTGTCGCTCATTCTTTCCGCGCGCGAAGCACTCGCCCGCGAAATCGCACCCATCGACGATATTCGTTCCACCTCGCGCTACCGCTCCGTCGTCGCGCAAAATCTGCTTGCTGAATTTCTGGAAAAGCTGTCAGCCTAGCCTGCCATGGCCAGCGACCTCAATTCCGCGCCGCCACCTCAGACAGCTCCTGATCTCGTCATTCGGGGGCAACGCGTCGTTACCGAAAGCGGCGAACATCCGGCGGCGGTTCACGTTAAAAATGGCGTGATCGCCGCCATCACGAAATTTGAAGACGTTCCTCCAGGTGCCGCCATTCACGAGGCTGGCGATTCCGTGGTCATGCCCGGCCTCGTCGACACGCACGTACACATTAACGAGCCGGGCCGCACCGAATGGGAAGGCTTTTCTTCCGCCACGCGCGCCGCGGCTGCGGGTGGCATTACCACGATCATCGAAATGCCGCTGAACAGCATTCCTGCCACAAACACTTCCGCCGCATTGCGCGAGAAAGTTGCTGCCGCCGCGGGAAAACTTAGCGTGGATGTAGGTTTTTGGGGCGGCGTCATCCCTGGTAACACCGATCAACTCGCGCCGCTCTGGGAAGCAGGCGCTTTCGGCTTCAAATGTTTTCTCGTTCCCAGCGGCGTCGATGAGTTTCCGGGCGTCTCACCTGAAGATTTGCGCGATGCCTTGCCTACGCTTGCCGCATTGCACGCGCCGCTGCTGGCCCATGCGGAACTCCCCGGCCCCATCGATCGTGCCGCGAAGGAATCCACGAAAAGTCCGACGCATTCCCCGCGAAAACATTCCGCCTGGCTCGCGGCCCGACCTCGCGAAGCGGAGAACGAAGCGATCGCCCTGCTGATCGGCTGCGCCCGCGAATTCAAAACGCGCATTCACATCGTGCACGTTTCTTCCTCCGATGCTCTGCCTCTGTTGCGCCAGGCCCATGCGGATAAGCTCGCCATCACTTCGGAAACCTGCCCGCACTATCTCACTTTCTCCTCCGAGGAAATTCCCGACGCTGCCACCGAGTTCAAGTGCGCGCCTCCCATCCGCGAGCGCGAAAACAACGCAAAACTCTGGCAAGCGCTAGGCGATGGAACCATCGACATGATCGCTACCGATCATTCTCCTTGCCCGCCTGCGATGAAGCTCCCAACTGAAGGCGACTTCCTGCGCGCCTGGGGCGGCATCGCCTCTCTGCAGTTCAGCCTCGCGGCCGTCTGGACGCAAGCCCGCTCGCGAGGCTATTCTGTTGCGCAGATGGCAAAGTGGCTCTGCAAAAATCCCGCACGGCTCGCGGGAATTGAAAAGCGTAAAGGCTCCATCTCAGTTGGCGGCGACGCGGATCTCGTAATCTGGAATCCCGACGAAACATTCACCGTTGATCCCGAGCGCCTGCATCACCGCCATAAAATCACTCCTTACGCAGGCCGCGAACTTGGTGGCGTAGTCGAAACCACCTTTCTTCGCGGCCGCCCGGTTTTCGAGCGCGACGAATTCACTTCGCTTCCTCATGGACAGGTTTTGCTGCGGAGCAAGCCGTGAGCGGCGACTTCACCGGACTGGTCGATCTCGCCTCCGAACGCCTCGGCGGCCGCGTGCTCGAAGCCAACGACGAATTTTTCGCGCCCAAGTCAAACCTGCTGAAAGCGGCGAAGCCCATTTTCATCGAGGGCAAATTCACCTCGCGCGGCAAGTGGATGGACGGCTGGGAGACGCGCCGCCGCCGCACTCCCGGTTTTGACTGGTGCATCATTCGCTTGGGCTTGCCTGGAATCATTCGCGGGGTCATCGTCGATACCAGCAACTTCAAAGGCAATTTCCCGGCGCGATTTTCGCTCGAAGTCCTCGATCTTGGCGGCAGCGCTCCTTACGCCAACGAACGCGCTCGCCTGAAAAAAGCGGAGCAAGAATGGGCGGAAAATTTCCCAGAAATGCCGCTCGCCGGCGACTCGCTCAATTCATTTGCCGCTTCCGGTAGCGATCGCCGCGTCACCCACCTCCGCCTGAAAATCTATCCCGATGGCGGTGTGGCGCGCCTGCGTGTCTACGGCGAAGTCGTTCCCGATCTTGCGCGTCTTTCCGCGGCAAAGGAAATCGATCTCGCCAGCATTACCAATGGCTCTCGCATCCTCGCTTCCAGTGACGACTTTTTCGGTGTGCCGCTCAACCTTTTGCTTCCCGGCCGCGGCATCAACATGGGTGATGGCTGGGAGACTCGCCGGCGCCGTGGCCCCGGACACGACTGGACCATCATCAAGCTCGGCGTTTCTGGAAAAATTCATCACGTGGAAGTGGACACCGCTCATTACAAAGGCAATTTTCCGGAAAGCTGCTCAATAGAAGCCTGCTATGCGCCACATGCCGGCTCGTCGGAAACGAAATCATTAAAAAAGTGGAACGAACTTCTGCCGCGCACCAAGTTGCAGGCCCACTCGCGACACTACTTCCGCAAAGAAATCGCCGAAATCGGCACGATGACGCACGTACGCTTGAATATCTATCCCGATGGCGGCGTCGGCCGTTTGCGCCTATTCGGCGAGCCGAGCCCGGCCGAAACCCACACCGAAATTGAAACCTCATCTTTGACGAAAGATATTTCCTGGCTCAATGCCCTATCCGAAGAAGAGCTCCGCAAGTTTTTTCTCGATTGCTGTGGCTCACAGGCCTGGGTCGAGCAAATGCTTGCTGAAAGACCTTTCGCGGGCATCGAAAATCTTCTCGAAGCCGCGGATCGCGTCTGGTCCGCGCTCGCCGAAACGGACTGGATCGAAGCTTTTCGCCATCATCCGCCGATCGGGGGCAAGAAAGCGGCCGCGAAGAGCTCAGGTAAAGCGAAGAAGTGGTCTGCGGGTGAACAGGCTCTCGCGCAATCCGCTCCGGCGGAAATACTCGCGCAGCTTGCCGAGGCCAATCAGGAATATTTCGCCAAGTTTGGAAACGTGTTCTTGGTCTGCGCCACCGAAAAATCAGCGGATGAAATTCTGGAAAATCTTCGCGCGCGCTTGCCGAACGATCCGGAAACCGAAACCCGCATCGCGGCCGAAGAGCAGCGCAAAATCACCCGCCTTCGCCTGGAAAAGTTGCTTTCAGCGCCGCGAGCCGAGGCAAGATGAGCCACCTGTGAGTCAATCGTGAGCCAAATCACCACACACGTCCTCGATACGTCGCTCGGGCGCCCCGCCGCCGGCGTTCTACTTCTTCTCGAGATGAAGCAGCCGCAGGGGAACTGGAAGGAACTCGGCCGCGGAGTCACGGATGCCGACGGCCGCTGCCGCCAGCTTCTTACCGGCGGCGCGCTTGCCGCAGGCACGTATCGCCTCATTTTCGACACAGCTTCTTATTTCCAGTCCTGCAAGATTTCCGGCTTCTATCCGCGGGTATCCATCGAATTCGAAGTGCGCGACTCCGAAAGCCACTACCACGTGCCGCTGCTGCTCAGCCCTTACGGCTACTCCACCTATCGTGGTAGTTGACCGCTCTGCCAGACGGCTCGATTAACTCTATCCTCGCAATTCGCAATTTCGATTGGACTCGCCATTTCCCTTGGCGGTACATTTGTTTCGTTGTAGCTCGCCCTCAGAATGGAAGTGCATAGGAGGAGCCGGTGAAACACCCAGACCCAAAACCAGCCCTTCGGTCATCTTCACAGGATGCCAATCGCGCAGCTCAGCAGGAATTTCGCAATCTCGCGTTTCAATCTGGCAAGCGCTCCGACGATTGGCTGCACGCAGGCGATTGGCTCGCCGCCGGAGAAAAACTCAAGTCGCTTTCGCCGCGATACAAAAGCTGAGCGGCGCTTTTTTCGCGATCCAGTTCCTCGCGTTGCGTGAAAATTGATGCAACTAGCTGATTTTGTGCTCCGTCGCGTCTGCCTTCTGTTCCTTTTGTCCTCGTTCGCGCTTCAGGCGCAAACCGCGCCTGCGCCAAAACCCATCCAGATAAAAGTTGTGGTTGTCGCCATGTTCGAGCGCGGCGAAGATACCGGCGACGCGCCCGGCGAATTTCAGCTTTGGGTCGACCGCGAACATTTCGACCAGGTTCTGCCGCTCGCCGCCGGCTATCATCACGTGCGCCTGAATAAGGACGGTGTTCTCGAAATGCTCACCGGCGTAGGAACCGCGAAAGCCGCCGCTTCCGTGATGGCCCTCGGCCTCGATCCGCGCTTCGATCTCACCAAAGCCTATTGGGTGATTGCCGGCATAGGCGGTGGCGATCCGCAGGATGTTTCGCTTGGCTCAGCCGTCTGGGCCGACCATGTTATTGACGGCGATCTCGCCTTCGAAATCGACGCGCGCGAAATTCCCGCCGACTGGCCCACCGGGTTCGTTCCGCTGCGAAAATCCACTCCCTACGAACAGCCCGTGATTCCTGCCGAAACTTTTGGCGAGGCGTACGCGCTCAATGGCGGACTCGCGAATTGGGCCTTCCATCTCACAAAAGATGTCTCGCTCGAAGATTCCGACGACATGCGCGTCGCCCGTGCCCGATACACAGGCTTTCCCAACGCGCAGAAACCACCCTTTGTCACCGTGGGAACCGACGTGTCCGCAAGCACCTTCTTTTACGGCGCGCGCATGAACGAATGGGCCAACGCCTGGGCGAAGTATTACAGTGGCGGGCGGGGAAATTTTATGGTCTCTGCGATGGAAGATACCGGCACGCTACAAGCACTCACATTTCTGGATCAGGCCAAGCGCGTCGACCTGCAACGCGTGATGGTTCTGCGCACCATCAGCAATTACGACATGCAGGCTCCGGGCGCGCAGGCCGCGGATGGCCTCAAGGATTTCGGTGCAGGCCGCTACTCAGCCTATATGCCTTCGCTCGAAGCCGCGCAAAAGGTCGGCAACAAAGTCGTGCGCGACATCGTCGCGAACTGGCGCGACCGCGAATCAACGATCCCGCACTGGCAGCCCTAGCTGACCCCGTTGTGCCCCTCGATTTGCGCGGTCATTCTGAGCGCCGCGAAGAATCTCTCTTCGCTTTTGGCGTTCATTTTGTAGCGGCGGACTTCAGTCCGCCATCTTTTGTTTCACGGTGTCATCCCGAAGCGAGCCGCGCCCGGTGAGGGCGCAGAGAAAAACGTTCAGCGAGTCGAGGGATCTCTCTTCGTGTGCCAAATTCGCCTCGTATCCCTCCCTTCACTTCCGACAGCCGCGTGCAAAGTCCAGAATCAAATTCCCGAGTACGGCTGCCGCCGCACAAACTCTCCCGATCCGGCTTTGCCCACGAATTTCCCGTTCTCGATCACCGCTTTGCCGCGCGACAAAACCGTCTTGGGCATGCCCTTTACCTTGATTCCCTCGAACATCGAATAGTCCACGCGCATGTGATGCGTCTTCGCGCTGATCACTTGCTCCTGATTCGGATCGAACACCACCAGGTCCGCGTCCGACCCAATAGCGATGGTGCCCTTGCGCGGAAACAGCCCAAACAATTTCGCCGGCGCCGTCGCAACAAGCTGCACGAACCGATTCGGCGAAAAGCGGTGTCCGTGCACCCCTCCGGTGTAGACCAGGCTCAGCCGGTGCTCGATTCCCGGCCCGCCGTTGGGAATTTTTGTGAAGTCGTCTCTGCCCAGTTCCTTCTGCTCCTTGAAGCAGAACGGGCAATGGTCCGTCGACACCACCTGCAGCGTGTCTTGTGTCAGCCCCTGCCACAATTTTTCCTGGTGCCACTTTTCCCGCAAGGGCGGTGTGAAAACGTACTTCGCGCCCTCGAATCCCGGCGCGTCCATTTTATCGAGCGAAAGATACAGATATTGCGGACACGTTTCCGCATACGCCGGCAATCCGCGGTCGCGCGCCTCGCGCACTTTTTCGAGCGCCTCGTTGCACGAAAGATGCACGATGTACACGGGCGCTCCGGCCATTTCCGCCAGCGCGATCGCGCGGCTGGTCGCCTCACCCTCCGCCGTCGTAGGCCGTGTCAGCGCATGATATTTCGGCGCGCGCTTCCCTTCCGCCAGCGCCTTCTGTACGATCACGTCAATTGCGCCGCCATTTTCCGCGTGCATGCAGATCAGCCCGCCATACTTCGCCGCTTGCGACATGGCCTTGAAAATCGTCGCGTCATCCACCATCAGCACGCCGGGATAGGCCATGAACAGCTTGAAGCTCGACACTCCTTCGCCGATTAGCTGCCCCATTTCCTCGAGCTGCGCATTGCCCAGGTCCGTGATGATGCAGTGAAACGCGTAGTCGACCGCTGCCTTGCGCTCCGCCTTCCCCATCCATGTCTCAAACGCCTGCCGCAAGCTTTGCCCTTTGGTCTGAATGGCGAAATCGATCAATGTGGTGGTGCCGCCGAACGCCGCGGCCACCGTGCCGGACTCGAAATCGTCCGCGCTCGTCGTTCCGCCGAACGGCATATCCAGATGCGTGTGCACATCGATGCCACCAGGCATCACCATGTTTCCCGCCGCGTCGATAATCTTGCTCGCGCCCTCGACAGGCAGCTCTTGCGCAATCGCGGTAATCTTTCCTCCCGCGAGACCGATATCGCTCACATACGAATCGGTCGCCGTCACCACCAACCCGTTTTTCACTACGGTATCGAATCTCATCAGAAAATCCTCCGCTGGCCGCGCGATGAAAATGACGTTAAAGCTTAGGTTAGCTCGCAACCGTGCGCAAGACGCTTCCATCTATCCAATAATTGTTTCGGCCCAATCCACGGAACCGTTGCCACGCAACCTGCCACGGCGGTGCTAAAATGTGTACTCCACTCCCAGCGGCGAAGAAAATCCTTCGCCAGAGGCCTTTTTTACACATGCCCCTTCGCGAAATTGCGCCGAAGCTCTCACCGGACCAGTACGAGAAGAATTTCTCGGACATCGATCCGGCCCTCTCGCCTCGCCAGGCCGCCATCGAAGCCACCCGCTGCCTCTATTGCTTCGACGCGCCTTGCACCGCCGCCTGCCCCACGCACATCGACGTTCCCGCCTTCATCAAAAAAGTCTCCACCAACAATCTCGCCGGTTCCGCTCGCGTGATTCTCTCCGCGAACATTCTCGGCCACAGTTGCGGACGCGTCTGCCCTACTGAAGTACTTTGCGAAGGCGCCTGCGTGATGCTCGAAAAGGGCGAGGAGGCCATCGAAATCGGCCGCCTGCAGCGCTATTCCGTCGATTACGCCCTCGATCACGACCTGCATCTGTTTAAGCCGCTTCCCAAAAACGGTAAGCGCGTGGCCTGCGTCGGCGCCGGCCCTGCTTCGCTAGCCTGCGCGGCAGAACTCGCCAAGTGGGGCTATGACGTTACGATTTTCGATCGCAAGGAAAATCCCGGCGGCCTCAACACCTACGGCATCGCCGCTTACAAATTGCGCGCCGCCGACGCCATTCGCGAAACCAACCTCGTCAAGCAACTCGGCGTGAAGTTTCGCCAGAATACCGAAGTCGGTCGCGACATCGCCTTTGCCCAGCTCGAGCAGCAGTTCGACGCGATTTTCGTCGGCGTCGGCCTCGGCGAAACCTGGGAGCTCACGTTGCCCGGCGAAGAACTGCAAGGCGTTTCCGGCGCCATCGAGTTCATCGAGCAGACCAAAGTTCAGCCGTTCCACAAGGTCGACGTCGGCCGCCGCGTCGCCTGCATTGGCGCAGGCAACACTGCTATCGACGTGGTCACCGCCGCGCGCCGCCTCGGAGCGGAAGCCATTTACCTCATCTATCGCCGCGGCGAATCGGAAATGCCGGCGTTTCCCTACGAATATCAGCTTGCCAAGCTCGATGGCATCATTTTTCTCTGGCAGACGCAGCCCGTCCGCGTGCTTGGCTCGCACGGCGTCGTCACCGGGCTTGAATGCGTTCGCACCGAGCTTGGCCCGCCAGACGCCAAGGGCCGGCGCACTCCTGTAAATGTTCCCGGCACGGAGTTCACCATCGCAGTGGACATGGTCGTCCGCGCCGTGGGCCAGCAGCCCGTTACCGAATTTTTGCGCGGCGTCAAAGGCCTCGATCTGAACAAGAACGGCACGGTGAAAATCGGCGAATCGCACCAGACCGGCAATCCCAAATATTTTGCTGCAGGCGATTGCACCAACGGCGGCAAGGAAGTTGTCGATGCTGTCGCCGAAGGCATGGCGGCCGCTCGCGGACTCGACGCCTGGCTCGGCGCGCCTCGCGCCGAGCCAGTTCAATAACACGCAAACAGCACCCAAACAGCAACGCAACAGGTGAATCAATGGCCGATTTAAAAGTCAATTTCGCCGGAATCACCAGCCC
>DASZMG010000109.1:0-4693 GCA_035551975.1 Candidatus Acidiferrales bacterium
GGATGCCGCCCTCCGGCCACCATGAGCACTCCCCGCGCTGCACCGCTGCTATTATCAGAATCTGCTTCGTCGCTGCGGGCGGCGCTGTTCGAGGATACGCTCTTGCTCTTTCCGCCCTTGCTTTCGGTGCCTTTAGTTCCGCTAATCGACTTCTGCGTGAATTCCGGCCGCGAGTAGTTCCTCGAAGCGGCAATGCGCGCGAAATTCACCAGCACATCGAGCTGTCCGATGGCCGCTGCGGTTTGCCGCAGCCGCTTGGCTTCGCGTGCGATGCCTTCGCGAATTTCTCCGTAGAGCTTCCGTTCAATTTCCAGGATGCGCTCTTCCGCCGACAAAACCTTGCGCTCGTATTCCTTCAGCTCGCCCGAAGTGAACCGTTCCGCGTTCACCAGCGTTTGCTTGCGCTCGTAATCGGCGGGCGCCAGATGCATGTTCGCTTTCGAAATCTCAATGTAGTAGCCGAACACCTGGTTGTAGCGAATCTTCAGTGACCCGATCCCAGTGCGCTTTCGCTCGCGCTCTTCCATCGCGGCGATAATCTGTCTCCCGTGCCGGGTGATCTCACGCAGCTCGTCCAATTCGGCATGAAACCCGGTGCGGATGATGCCGGGCTCGTTCAGAACGGCGGGAGGTTCATCGACGATAGCGCGCGCTATGGTGTCGCGCACGTCGATCAGTTCATCCATTTGCTCGCGCAGCGCAGCCAGCCGATCGGCGCTCGCATCCCTGCTGTCTCCGATGCCAGCATCACGCTGACTTTCGCCCGCGCAGACCATCAAACCCCGCACCCGCGGAATTTTGTCGAGCGACACCCGCAGCGCCAGCAGGTCGCGCGGTGTCGCCGTCCCCAGCGTGATGCGGCTGGTCAGCCGCTCCAGGTCCAGTATTCCGCTCATTTCTTCGCGGATCTCTTCGCGCGCAACCGTGCGCGCCCTCAGGTCGGCTACTGCAGCCAGCCGCGCTTCTATCTCCTCCAAAGAAATTTCTGGCCGCAAAATCCAGGACCGCAACAGCCGCGCCCCCATCGCTGTCGCCGTTTCGTCAATAGCGCGCAAGAGCGTTGCTGACGCATCGTCGCCGGACGCTGGCTCGACCAGCTCCAGATTCCGCACCGTCACCTGGTCCAGAATCATCGCGTCCTGCTGCTCGTAATAGCTAATCCGGTTTACATGCTCAAGGCCCGTGCCTGCGGGCCGCAGCGACGGCACCACCGACGTATCCTCCGGCTTGCGCGCCCCGATCGCCGAAGTTTCACGCAAATAATGGATCACTGCGCCGGCCGCCGCGCTGGCGTATGGATGCTCCGTCAGCCCCACTCCGTCGAGCGCGACAATCTGAAACTGCTCTTTGAGCAACCTTGTAGCGTAATTGATCTCGAAAACCCAGTCGTCCAGGCGCGTCTCAACCGCGCCCTGTCCGTTTACTGCCGCAGCGACACTCGTCGGAAACAACGTGGCAGGGCGGGGAATTAGGATCTCCCGCGGTCGCAGGATTCCCAACTCGTCCCGCAAACGGTATTCCGCTTTTTCACCGCTGAATTCGGTCGCGCGGAACTCGCCAGTGGACAAATCCACGAACGCCAGTCCAATTTTCGTTTCTGGCACCCGGCCCGCCCGCCCGCCCGAAGCGCTCGCCGCTGCGCCCACCGCGGTTCTCCGCGCGATAGCCGCCAGAAAATTATTTTCTTTTGCTTCAACCAGCATGCTGGCGGTGGCCGTTCCAGGTGTGATGACCCGAATCACTTCGCGCCGCACCAACTTCTTGCCTGGGCCGGGCACTTCCATCTGCTCGGAAATGGCCACTTTGTGTCCGGCGCGGATCAGCTTGGCGATGTAGTTCTCGGCCGCGTGGTAGGGCACGCCGCACATAGGTACGGCCTGGTCTTTCTCCTTGTTGCGCGAGGTCAGCGTAATCTGCAGCACTTTCGACGCAAGAATGGCGTCGTCGTAGAAAAGCTCGTAAAAATCGCCCAACCGAAACAGCAGCAGCGCGCTCGGATGCTGTTTTTTCAGCCCGAGATACTGCTGCATAAGTGGAGTCGTAGGTTCTGTCATTCAGGGCCGCGACATGGTTTGCAGGTGAGTGATTATGCTGGCGCGGCCGATTCTTCGCAACTTTCTTCGCCCCGCTTGGTATACATCGCAAAAGGTCGTTCTGGGCCGCCTAGGCCTTCGAAACTATCGATCGCGCGAATTATGGTTATACTTTGGCGTGCCACGCCCAACCAATCGTGAGATTGAAGTGAAGTTGCCAGTGGAAGATATACCCGTGCTGGTTCGCAAGCTGAAAGCGTTGAAGGCCGCCAACTGCGGCCGCGTCTTCGAACGGAATACGCTTTACGATACACCCCGCTCCCATCTTCGTCGCTCAGGGCGCTTGCTTCGCGTTCGCACCGAAACGCCCGCCCCATCGATCTGGTCGCGCCCCGGCCAACTGCAATCCATGATCACCTCCAAAGCTCCTCCGAAGAGCACCGAGCCAAAATACAAATATAAGGAACGCCTGGAGCGCGAGACCGCGATAAGCCAATCTGAACGGTGGCCGCGGGCCCTCGCTTCGCTCGGCTTCCGTCCCAGTTTTGTTTACGAAAAATTCCGCACATCTTTTCGCCTGCCCGGTGTGCATTTGGACCTCGATGAAACGCCCGTTGGAACTTTCCTTGAGCTCGAAGGAAATGGCGAGACGATCGACCGCGTTGCGAAAGCCCTGGGGTACTCCGCGCGTGGCTACTTTTGCGGTACGTATTGGGATGTTTACGCCGCTGATTGCCGTCGAAGAGGCCTCCCGATAAAAAATATGGTGTTCGATAGGAAAAAACTCCTAAAATCAGCACTCTTTGCTTGACAAAAATTCTCGATACATTTACTAGTCAAGTTGAGGACCATCGCAATCTAATGGAAGAAGTGTCGCCACATTTAGGATTGAATTTGGGACCCGAAATCAGAGCATTGCGAGTTTCCGTTGACCCGTTTCACCAACGAAAATCCGCAAATTTGCCGCCTGATCTCGATTGCCTCGTTCGCGCGGTTGCAGACAGGGAAGCACGGCCCGGCCTGAAATAGAACCAAGGGAATTTCTGCCTGCCCGCGGCCTTGTCTTTCGTTGTCGCGGGCTTTTTTTGTGCCCGATTCCGGGGCTTCTATGGCTCCGCAGGCGTGGAGACTGCCCAGATTCCGTGCCCCAACTGCCCGCGGGGGAAGTGGGATGGCGTAGCAGGAGCTAAAAATGATTCACGCAACCGAAATTATCGGCGCCGAAACTTTCGACTCGGCCGGAAACCTAGTCGGCCGGGTGAAGGACATGTTCATTGTCCCAGACGAGCAGCCCAATCGCGTCGCGCGGCTGCTCTTGACCCGCGGCAAGTACCGCCCCATTGTCGCCCGCTATGATCAGATTGCCACGGTCGCGCCAGGCGAGGTCCACTTGACGACCGATGAATCGGCCCTCGAGCTCTATCTGCCCAATGAAAGCTGGCTCGCAGTGCAGAAGGACCTGCTGGACCAGCAGATCATCGATACCAATGGCCGCAAAGTCGTTCGCGTCAATGATGTTGACCTTCTCGACCAGCGAACCAACGGTAACACCGAACTCCGCATCGCCCAGGTCGACGTAGGGCTTCGCGGAGCGGTGCGCCGTCTGCTGCAGGGTATCGTTCCTCCCGCAGCCATTCGCCGTATGCAAGAAAAGCTCCAGCAGCGAGTCATACGTTGGGAAGTGGTCAACCTGATCGAACCAGATCCACTTCGCCGCGTGAAATTGCGGCTCTCCAGCGAGCGCTTAGCGGAACTGCATCCGGCCGATATCGCCGACATCATGGAAGAGCTTTCGCCGGACGAACGCCAGTCCCTCGTCTCGGCTCTTCCCGACGAGACCGCCGCCGAGGCTATCGCCGAACTTGATGAGCGTCTGCAAACGCAGGTGGTGGAGAAGCTCGATCCCGAAAAGGCCGCCGATATTATCGAGGAAATGAATCCGGACGAAGCCGCGGATCTAATCCAGAACCTCGAGCCCGAAACTTCCCGGGAAATTTTGGACGACATGGAAACGCGCGAGGCCAGCGACGTCGAGGTCCTGCTCCATTTCGGTCCCGATACCGCCGGCGGCATGATGAACACCGAAATCGTCGTGGTCGGCGAGGATGCCACCCGCGGCGAAGTAGTTGACCACGTGCGCTTCCACGAAATTTCTCCCGAGCAACTTGACAACATCGTGCTGATCAATCGCGACGCCAAGCTCGCCGGGACCGTGCCCATTGCGCGTCTAGTGCTGGCTTCAACGGACCAGCGCATGGCAGATCTGATGTTCGAGCCGCTTCTTTCTGTTTCTCCGGACACGAAAGACAAGGAAGTATTCGAGATTTTTGACAAGTACGATCTGCGCAGTTTGGTGGTGGTGAACGAGGAAAATTGCCCAATCGGCGCCATCACCGTGGACGACGTGGTCAGCCGCATGCACGCGAAGCTGTAGAAGGCAACCAGAGCAACACCTCGCCCAGCCCTTGGCTGGGCGGCCGAATTGGCGAATTCAATCAGTGAAATGAACACCTGGATCACATTAACGGACACGCTCTCCACTTGGGTGGGCCACGGTAGGAAGCTGAACAGCCGCACGCGTCCGCTGCGGCGCCGCATTGCTGTATTTCTGGCCGTTATCGGTCCGGGCCTGATCACCTCGAATGTGGACAACGACGCCG
>DASZMG010000110.1:0-33289 GCA_035551975.1 Candidatus Acidiferrales bacterium
TTTGACTCCTGCTCGAAAAACAAAACGCGGTACGAGAGTATGTCTGCTCGCGCCATGCGCTCGCGGAAGCCGTCGGGCACGGTTCCCAAATCTTCGCCGATCACCATGCAGCGATTCCGCTCGCTTTCAAGCGCAAGAATCCCGATCAAGTCCTCCATCGGATATTGCACGTACGCGCCATTCTGCGGCGGTTGCGATTCCGGAATCCAATACAAGTGCTGCAGCGCCATTACGTGGTCGACGCGCAGCGCTCCGGCATAGCGCATATTGGCGCGAATCAGTTCGATGAAACCCTCATAGCACTGCTCCTTCAACTCGCGTGGGTGAAAGGGCGGCAATCCCCAGTCTTGTCCGGCCGGATTGAAAATATCCGGCGGCGCGCCGATGTGTGCGCCCGATACCACCGCCTTCTGGTTGAACCAGGTTTCGGTGCCGGCCGGGTCGGCTCCTACGGCCAAGTCGCGATACAACCCCACCGTCATCGAACTTGCCGCATCGGAAGCGCGCGAAAGCTGCGCGTCGGCGAGCCACTGCAACCATGCTGCAAACGCGATTTCATCGCTATTTTCTTCCATGAACTGCCGCACCGCCGGCGATTCGGGATCGCGATACTCCTGCGGCCACTTGCGCCAGTCCCCGAGCGCGGCGTCGCGGGCTACAAACAGTTGCCGCAAACAAAAGAATGCGCAGCTTCGGGCAAGTTTTCCGCCCATTTCTTTGCAGAAATCCTCGAAAAAAGGTTTCGAAGTGCTTTCCACGGCCTTCCAGTACTGGAAGACTTTTCGCAGCACTTGCAGTTTGAGCTTGGTCACGCGCGTGTACGCGACCAGCGTCGCGCCTCGGCATTCGCGCAATTCTTCCTGAAACTCCTCCGATCCCACAATGGCCCGCGCTTCTTTGCACTTGTCAAATTCCGGCACAGCCGTCACGTCGATATAGAGAATGTTCAGCAACAGCCGGCTCGAGGGTGAGTAGGGGCTGGCGTGTTCCGGATTATCCGGGAACAGCGCGTGGAGCGGATTCACGCCCACGATCTCGGCTCCTGCTGGGCCCCACGCATCCGCCAGCCGGCGCAGATCTTCAAAATCGCCGATTCCCCAATTATTCTGGGATTTGAGGGTGTAGACCTGGGCTTCGATTCCCCATATCTTGCGGTTCTCCTTTACTGCCTCGGGCAGCCAGCAGTGTTGCGGTGCCACAATCAGCATGGCCTCACGGCTGCCCTCGTCAATTGTCAGGCGGTGATATCCAATCGGGATATCCCGGCTAAATGCCAGCTCCCTGCGCTCCCGTCTCTCCCCTCGGATTTCGCGGGCTTCGATCAGAGCCAGTGTACTGGTCTCGATATGTTGTGAATTTTCCTTGCCATCTTCGAGTCGCAAGCGCCACGTAATTTCAGCAGTGTTTGACGGCAATGTGATCTGAATCCGAATTGGTTTGCTGCTCTTGCAAACCACGTAAACGCGCTGCAGCCCCACGTGCCAATCCGACTCGATCATTTCTTGCAAGGAGGATGCAATTTGCTGGTCGTCCCCCACTCGGACGCCCATGGCTGCCAGAAGCGCACGTTTCGTACCCGCAGTTGTTCGCCGTAATTTGCCCCGAGCGTCTTTGAATTGAGCTTCGATTCCGAGAAGTTCGGCCAGTTGATCGAGAGGGGCCGGTTTAGCTTTGGACTTTGTCGTTCTTGCCATGACGGCTAGGCCTATGCTCTGGTTCTGAACGCCATCTGAGATTAGCGGGAAATCTCACCCGGCAAAACTATTGTTTCGTCTCGAGGTTGAAAAGAAGGAAAGAGCGGGGTCTTACCGCATAGGTTTCGCCCACTCGAAACCTGGGCTGCTCGGTCAGGTCGGGTTGATGAGTATCGATCAGCAGCGACCAGCCCGCTCCAAACGCTGCTTCCGGCAGAATGAACGGAACATCTTCAAAGTGAGAGTTCATGATCAGCAAAAGCGCCACTGCCTCTCCGTTGGGAATGGCAGCGGCCCTCTCGTCCAGCAGCATTCCGAAACAATGCATTCCTGCATTGCTCCAATCCTCTTCTGTTATCTGTATCCCGGACGGATTGATCCAAGTGACCTCGCGAGATCCCAACTCACCCCGAAACTCGCCGCTTAGAAAGCGTCTGTAACGCAGAATCGGATACTTGCATCGCAGCATGGTCAACTTCTGCACGAAACGAGTGAGCGCTTTCCCTTTGTCGCAAATGTTCCAATTCAACCAACTGATTTCGTTGTCTTGGCAATAGGCATTGTTGTTGCCCCGCTGGGTGCGCGCGAACTCGTCCCCTGCGAGTAGCATCGGGGTGCCCTGCGATAGCAGAAGCATGGCCAACATGTTGCGCATTTGCCGCTGGCGCAGGTCGTTCACTTCAGGATCGTCGGTAGGTCCCTCCGCACCGCAATTCCAGGAGTGGTTGTCGTTCGTTCCATCGTTGTTGTTTTCGCCGTTCGCCTCGTTATGTTTTTCGTTATAGCTGACAAGGTCGTTGAGCGTGAAGCCGTCGTGAGCAGTTACGAAATTTACGGAAGCCCAGGGTCTTCGTCCATTGTGATCGAACACATCCGCCGAAGCACAAAGCCGGGGCGCTAAGGCGCTGGCCGGAGCGCCTGTTTTCCAGAACTCGCGTACCGTATCGCGGAACTTGTCATTCCATTCCGACCATCCTGGAGGAAACCCTCCGACCTGGTAGCCGCCGGGTCCGCAATCCCAGGGTTCTGCGATCAATTTCACCGTGCCCAGCACGGGATCCTGGCTGCATGCTTTTAGAAAGCCGCTGCGGTTGTCGAACCCATTGGGTTCTCGAGCGAGAATCGTGCCTAGATCGAAGCGAAAGCCATCTACCTGCATCAACTGCACCCAATAGCGCAAGCTGTCTGTGACCATCTGGATCACGCGCGGGTGCGTGGTATTGAGCGTGTTGCCGGTGCCGGTATCGTTGATATAGAAGCGTGGCTCCGGAGGAAAAAGCCGGTAATACGTCGCGTTATCGATTCCGCGGAATGAGAGTGTGGGCCCGAGCTCGCTTCCCTCAGCCGTGTGGTTGTAAACCACGTCGAGGATAACTTCCAGTCCGGCGTCATGGAACCGCGCCACCATCTCCTTGAATTCACGCATGCTGTGGCGCTGATCGGTGGCATATTGCGGGTGAGGAGCAAAGAATCCGATGCTGTTGTAGCCCCAATAGTTCGTGAGTCCCTTTTCCACCAGATGCTGATCGACTACAAAGTTGTGGATCGGAAGCAACTCGACAGAAGTTACGCCCAACGACTTGATGTACTCGATGACTTTCGGCTGTGATAGTCCTGCGAAGGTCCCTCTTTCGTTCTCAGGAACCGCCGGGTGCAGTTTCGTGAAGCCTCGCACGTGCATTTCGTAAACAATGGTGCGATCCCAAGGTACTTGGTGGCGAGTGGTCTTTTCGATCCACTCGAAGGCGGGGTCCACTACCATGCACTTGGGCATACATGAGGCGCTGTCGCGCTCGTCGAAGCTCAGGTCTCCCTGCGTGGACCCCACGGTGTAGCCGAACAGCGCCGGGTCCCATTTCAATTCACCGAAGTGCGCGCAAGCGTAAGGATCGAGCAATAGCTTGTTGGGGTTGAAGCGCTGGCCCTCTTCAGGAGCATACGGCCCATAGACACGGTAACCGTAGAGTGTGCCCGGACCGATGTCCGGCACATACCCGTGCCAAATCTCATCGGTGTATTCGGGCAGTTGAATCCGCTGGATCTCCTGCTCTCCTTTTTGATCGAAAAGGCAGACTTCCACTTTGGTCGCGTTGGCTGAGAAAAGAGCGAAGTTGACCCCAGCTCCGTCCCAGGTTGCTCCTCTTGGAAAAGGCAGACCTTCTCGCACCTCGGCCGGCTTCGCCTGGCCTAGAGAGATAGGATTCGCCGGCTGATCGGTTGAAGTAGGCATGTTGTCAGTGGGTGTCAAACCGTCGATACCCAGCAAGCGAACGTATTATCACGCGCGATTTTGCGGAATACACGTATTACTTTATGGGTCGCGGATGTGTGCCTTAGCGCGCCAGCTTTTTCATCGCCACGTGCTTGATACTCTCGCACTAGACGAACGCGATTGCTTGGGTTGTTACTTTGCCAGATAAAAGTACCCTACGCGGTCGTTACCCGCGGAGCCGAACCAGATGTGTCCTTGTGCATCCACGAATAATTCTCGCACTGTGAGTTCGGAATGCGTGAACGGATACTCAGTGACTTTTCCCGTTTTGGGATTGATCTCGCCGAACGTATCCGTCGAAACTCCCGCGTACCAGGCATTTTGATTCTTGTCGAGCACGAACCCGTACGGTCCGGGATCGGAACCGATCGGATAAGGGCCGTTCTCGTCATCGGGATACGGTCCTGGTTTGGAACCTGGCAGAGCCCACTCCTTGAACTTTTCCGTTTTTGGATCGAACTCGCCGATCTTCCCGGCTTGAAACTCAGCAAACCAGATGTTGCCTTCAGGATCGATGTCAATGCGGCGCGGTCTTGAATCAGGAGTTGGCACCGTCCACTTCGTGACCTTTCCGGTGTTCGCATCGATCTTGCCCAACTGGCCGTCCTTCACATATTGAACGAACCAGCAGTTACCATCTTTATCTAACACAATCCCGTATGCTTCCTCCGAGCCGGGGAAATGCGTGAACTTGCCGGTCTCCACATCGAAGCGGCTGATTGTTTTCTGCGATGTGCCGGGGGAAATCCAGGGTGTCCCGTGTTTGTCGATGCGCACCGTGTGCTTGGGAAAATCGCCGTCAAAATACTCCGTAATCTGCTGCGTTTTTGGATCCCATTTTCCCAGCGCACGAGCCTGATCCTCGGCGATCCACACCGTGCCATCCGGCGCGGGATAGGCCGAATGCACCTGCGCGGCTTTCTGATACGGCACTGGAAATTCCGTAATCTTACCCGTAGCCGGATCGAGCCGGCCAAGCCGGTTTACGTTGCCAGCCATCGGGATCCAGGCAATGCCATCCTTATCCGGAGTGGCGCTGAACGGCATTTTGTCTCGCCCGGTTTCAAACTCCACGTAGACGATTTTCATCGCATCATCGCTGTAGTGGTGCACGGTTTCTTCGTAGCCACGCATGTCCGCAGGCGATTTTGGCAGAATGGAATTGTCGCTGAACAGGCTGGTCAAATAGTTGATCACGTTTTCGCTGTCTTGGTCGGTGAATCGCGGGCCGCGAATGCCCATGGTGTCACGCATAAACGTGACGATTTGCCGCCATCCCTCTTCATCGCGTGGGCGCGACGCCATCTTGTTCTGAAATTCGTGGCAAACGAAGCAGCGCGACATCAGCTTGGTTTTGCCCGGGGCGTCCGGCCAGAGTTTGGCGGCTTGCGAATAGGACATATCGCTCCACTTCACCACTCCCGCCTGTAGCGCGAAATCGAAATTTTCGTTCTGGCCGGCGGTGAGTGTCACATCCGTCCGCGGATCGGCCTGATAGCCGACCGCGTGAATGCGTACGTCGTATTCACCCGCCGGAAGCGCGTCGACGTGGTACTTCCCGCTCCGATCGGAGAGCACACTGACGGTAATCTTCGTGGAGGAATTGCGTGCCATCACAAACGCGCCCATGAAAGGAGCGCCGTCAGGCCCTCTCACGGTGCCCCTGATAGATGCCCCGGCGGCAAGCGAAGCAGTCAACACGAACAAACTCAAGCAAGCCAGAAAATTGCGAATACGCATCAATGAAAGCCTTCCTTCCGATGGGCCGAAGTATGGTTATTGAATGTGACGAACTCCAACGCGAATTCGTTACCGAAGCGGTATTGGATGACCTAAGGGAGAGGAATTCCAGGAGAAGCGACGATTCCGGCCATGCGCAGAATTTCGGCATACTCTTCGTCGGTCAGCGGGCAAATCGTCAGGCGCGTGTTCTTCAGGAATTTCACCTTTTTCAGCGGCTTGGCCTGGCGTAGTTCCGCCAACTTGACTTGTCGCGGAAGCCGTTCAATCGCTCGCAGATCCACCACCATGAGCTTGGACTCTTTGTCATGTGGATCAGGATAAGGAGCGCGACTTACTTCCGCGAGCGCGTAGATGGCGTGCTCGGGCTTGCCGTGATAGCACAGCGCGCGGTCGCCCTTCTGAACCTGCTTGAGTTGGCGCAGCGCGTCGGGCTTCACGCCGGCGTGGCGCCACATTTCCTTGCCCTTCACGAAGAGTGTATCCCAGTGATAAACGCGAGGGTCCACTGCCAGGAGCCAGCGTCGCTGTTTGGGAGGGGCTGCGGGAGTAGTGGTCATCCGTCGAAGAAAGCGTCCCGCGAACTATACACGAAGTGGCAAATTTTGTTACGAGGTTTTTGCAGGCGTGCAAATCTAATAAAATAATAGGCTTAGCTAGGTACCCGCTCGCAGGCAGCTTTGGTCTAACTGTGTAGTTTATCGCTCGACTATCGCTCCACTTTGGACAAGAGCTGCGCGAACTTCTCTTCGCGCTGCTTCTGGTCGAGGCCCTGGTAGATTTCGGCGATCTGGGTGGCGTTCATGGAGCAGAATTTCGGGCCGCACATCGAGCAGAACTTCGCTTCCTTGTAAAAATCGTCAGGAAGCGTTTCGTCGTGCATGGCTTGGGCTGTTTCCGGGTCAAGAGACAGCGCGAACTGCTTCTTCCAGTCGAAGAGGAAGCGGGCGTAGCTGAGAGCATCGTCGCGATCCCGGGCTCCGGGACGGTGGCGGGCGACGTCCGCGGCATGAGCGGCGATTTTATAGGCGATCACGCCCTGGCGAACATCGTCGGCGTTGGGAAGGCCGAGATGCTCCTTGGGAGTGACGTAGCAAAGCATGGAAGCACCGTGCCAACCGATCATGGCGGCGCCGATGGCGCTGGTGATGTGATCGTAGCCGGGAGCGATGTCGGTGACGAGAGGACCGAGGGTGTAGAACGGAGCTTCGTAACAAAGCTCGTTTTCTTTTTTGACCTGAAGCTCGATCTGATCGAGCGGAATGTGGCCCGGCCCTTCGATCATTACCTGGACATCGTATTCCCAAGCTTTCTTGGTCAGCTCACCCAGAACGCGGAGCTCGGCAAACTGCGCTTCATCGCTGGCATCGGCCAGGCAGCCCGGACGCAATCCGTCGCCGAGAGAAAAGCTGACGTCATGCTTTTGGAAGATTTTGCAGATGGCGTCAAAGTTTTCGTAAAGGAAGTTTTCTTTTTTGTGGAAGCTCATCCATTGGGCCAGGATAGCGCCTCCGCGGCTGACGATTCCGGTAATGCGGTTGCGGACGAGAGGGAGAAATTCGCGCAAAACGCCGGCATGGATGGTCATGTAATCGACGCCCTGCTCCGCTTGTTCTTCGATGACTTCGAGCATGACGTCGATGTTCAGATCTTCGGCGCGGCGCACGCGGGAGATGGCTTCGTAAATAGGCACAGTGCCGATGGGCACAGGAGAAGCCGCGATGATGGCTTTGCGGATAGAGGGAATGTCGCCGCCGGTGGAAAGGTCCATAACGGTATCCGAGCCGTAGTGAACGGCGCGATGAAGTTTTTCCAGCTCGCCATCGATGTCGGAAGTGGTGGCGGAGTTTCCGATGTTGGCGTTGATTTTGCAGTTGAACGCCACGCCGATGCCCATGGGCTCCAGGCTGTGATGATGAATATTGGCCGTGATAATGGCGCGACCGCGGGCGACTTCGTCACGAACCGTGTCCGGAGAAATCCTCTCGCGTTTGGCGACATACTCCATTTCTTCGGTGATGACGCCTTTGCGGGCGTAGTGCATCTGCGAGAAGTTTTTGGCGCCGCCCTTCACGGCAGCGACTCGCTTTTCAATCCACGCATCCCTCATGCCCATACGATCCCCCCTCAGAATTCGCCAACCCCAAGTCGTGTCACAACAGGGCCCTCATTATGGCACTGGGACAGGGAAGCATCAATTCCAGCCGGCGATGGTCTCCTTCGCGCTGGCCCGGAAAAGCGCCCGAGAGGGTTTTGATGAGAACGAGACCTCTTTGGCGGGACTGAAAATACGAAGGAAAAACGTTGTGATTGGCTGATTTTTAGTGCCGGGTGAGGTGCACCGACTCTGATTGTTTTCAAGGAGATACAGCTTGCGCGACTCGGCGGCACTGACGGGTGGAAGAGCAGCAATTTTCTTTGTTTTCCTTTTCCCGGGCGCCCCCCTCTGCCACTTTCTTCTTCGCGTTCCATTCAAAGCTCCGCCGGGACGATAGCGAAAAGCAACATGTATGGCAATAGTATCGGAGTAAGAGGAATGCCAGGACGCCTAGAACGGATAAGGATGGCGGGGTGAAGTCGCGCCCTATGAGAAGAGGGCTTTTCGCGAAAATTCGACGCTCCGTTTACGGAGCGGAGGGTAAGGTTCCGGGAGAACGTTACGTTCGGCGGAATTTGCACACGAAGAGAGATTCCTCGCTCGCCGAGAGGCGGCTCGCGTCGGAATGACAAGGGCAACTAGCGTTTGGTGAGTCGGAGGTAAAAACCCTAGGAAACGGGCTGGGGCGGCGCCGCGATGCGGCGGGATTTGACGCGGTGCAGCCAGTAGCTGCCGACGGTAACGAGCAGAGCAAAGGCGAAGAAAGAGCCGTCTTCAAAGATTTTTCGCGGGCCGACTTGTTCAGCGGTTCCGAAGCAGCCGCAGTTGATGGAGAGACCGAGAGCGTAGGTGCGGATCATCAGGGCGAAAAAGCCGGTGAGGACGAGAAGCGTCAACGTAGTCGATGCGCGCGGGGCGATTCCGCTGAGCAGCCAGAGCCCGAGGAACAATTCAAAGGGAGGCAAGAAATGCGCGACGCGTAGAACCTGGGAAGGAGGAAGCATCTGATACGAATCGACCTGCATGGCAAACATCGACAAAGAAGTTTCAACCGAGTTGACCGTCCAGGGGACGGGAATCTGCGGCTTCATTTTCGAGTAAGAGGCAAAGAGAAAAATCCCGGCGAGAACGAGCCTGCCGATCACAACGAAAATACGAACGCCCTTTTCGCCTGAAGAGGGCGCGGCAACAACGGCGGGAACGGCAGCGATAGCGTTCATGCTTATTGCTTGAGAAGCTGATCAAAAAATTGCTTGAGAACGGTATAGGAAACGACGCCCTGGCCTGCCGGGAATTTCTGCCCTTTATAGTAAATCAGGAAGGTGGGCGTGGCCTGAACGGGTATTTGATTGCCGAGAGCGCGGTCCTGCTCGATGTAGGCATCCCACGGGCAGGAATGGCTGCCGGGAGGGACGCTCGCATCACAGCCAGCCATCAAAGCTTTCACACGACGCATATCGGCGGGAGAAAGCGCGGCGGCCATGTATTTTTCGATGTTGCCCGACTCCGCCCAGTAGTTCTGGTTGTCATAGAGGGCGGATTCGGCTTCGGCGAACCGGCCGATGGAAGCGGCGGCATTGGCCCAGCGGGCGGCTTCATAGCCGTATTTGTGCATGGTGAGAGGAAAGTCGCGATGGACGATATAGACTTTTCCGGCCGCAACTTCGTTGTTAATCATCTGGCGCAAAGTGGTTTCATAGAAAGCGCCGCAGGACGGGCATTCGTAATCCCCAAAAACTTCCAAGGTAATAGGGGCGTTCTTGGAGCCGTAGGTCTTTACGGGCGCGGAAATGTTTTCAACGGATTTCGCTGCGCTGGCAGCTTTCGCAGTGGAAGCCGGCTTCGCTGCTTTATCCGTGGCGCGCGCAAAAGCGGCAATGTTGATCAGGCTCAAAGCCAGGCCGAGCGCGCTAACAGCGAGCAAACGGCGCAAAGAAACAGAGCGCGCGGTCTCCCGACGAAAAGATTGCATAAAATTATCCAATTGCGCCTCCTGCAGAAATTAGACGGTTGAAGTGGGGCTATTGTAGCGCAAAAAACCAAAGGTGGGAGCCGAAGGTTCGACAGCAAAGAACAGCGCAAAAACGAGAGTTAAATGCCGAAAGTGGCCTGTGGAGCCGCTTGAAAGGTTCTATGGAGGCACTCAATAGTGAGTGATAGGGTCTGTTGTATGTAAGCCTTGTACTTTCTGATGTTTGGTTGGGTTATTGGCAAGACTTGACAATGATACACTCAATATGTATGATAAGGGTGTTTTAGAGGACGGGGAGTCGGCCCCAAGACCTGAGGGCGGACATTTGGAGGAGCAGAATTCATGAGTAAGATTATAGGTATCGATTTGGGGACAACCAACTCGGTCGTGGCGGTGATGCAAGGCGGCGAACCGGTGGTGATCCCCAACCAGGAAGGCGCGCGCACAACGCCCTCGGTCGTGGCCATCACGAAAAGTGGCGAACGGCTGGTCGGGCAAGTAGCCAAGCGCCAAGCGATCACAAACCCGGAGAACACGGTTTATTCCATCAAGCGCTTCATGGGGCGGCATTACAGCGAAGTGCAGGAAGAAGCACAACGCGTGCCGTACAAGGTGGTGAAGGGGCCGCACGATGACGCTCGCGTCGAGATCGCCGGCAAGCCGTACAGCCCGCCGGAGATTTCGGCAATGATTCTTCAGAAACTAAAATCAGCGGCAGAGGACTTCCTTGGAGAAAAAGTAACCAAGGCAGTGATCACCGTGCCCGCTTATTTCAATGACAGCCAGCGGCAAGCGACCAAGCAGGCCGGCGAAATTGCGGGGCTGGAAGTGTTGCGCATCATCAACGAGCCGACAGCGGCGGCGTTGGCATACGGGCTGGACAAGAAAAAGGACGAGACGATCGCGGTGTACGACCTGGGCGGCGGAACGTTCGATATTTCGATCCTGGAAGTGGGCGAAGGCGTGGTGGAAGTGAAGTCGACCAACGGCGACACGCATCTGGGTGGCGATGACGTGGACCAGCGCATCGTGGAATGGATGGTCGCGGAATTCAAGCGCGATCAGGGCATTGATGTGAGCAAAGACCGCATGGCCATTCAGCGGCTGAAGGAAGCGGCGGAGAAGGCCAAGATCGAGCTTTCTCAGCTCCAGGAGACGGAAATCAACCTGCCGTTCCTGACGGCGGATGCGTCCGGTCCGAAGCACATGCAATTGAAACTGACGCGGTCGAAGCTGGAGCAGTTGATGGAGGACTTGCTGCAGCGGACGGTAGGCCCGGTAAAGCAGGCGATGAGCGATGCCGGAATGACGCCGGACAAAATCGACGAAGTGGTGCTGGTTGGCGGTTCCACGAGAATTCCACGCGTGGTGGATATCGTGAAGAACCTCTTCAACGGCAAAGAGCCTCACAAGGGCGTGAACCCGGATGAAGTGGTGGCGGTCGGCGCAGCGATTCAGGGCGGCGTGCTGGGCGGAGAAGTGAAGGACATCCTGTTGCTGGACGTGACGCCACTTTCGCTGGGCGTTGAGACACTTGGCGGCGTGATGACCGTTCTGATTCCGCGCAACACAACCATTCCGACGCGCAAGTCGGAGGTTTTTTCGACTGCGGCGGACAACCAGACCTCGGTTGAGATTCACGTGCTGCAGGGAGAACGTCCGGTGGCCAGCGGCAACCGATCGCTGGGGAAATTCCACCTGATCGGGATTCCTCCGGCCCCGCGCGGCATGCCGCAAGTGGAGGTGACGTTCGACATCGACGCGAACGGCATCCTGAACGTTTCGGCGAAGGACACCGCGACGAGCAAGGAACAGAAGATCACCATCACAGCGTCGACGGGATTGAGCAAGGACGAAGCCGAGCGCATGAAGAAAGAAGCGGATTCACATGCTTCAGAGGATAAGGCGCGGCTTTCGGAAGTGGAGGCGCGCAACCGGCTGGATAACCTAGTATACCAGACAGAAAAGCTGATCAAGGAAAACCGCGAAAAGCTGCCTGAACCGGACGTTAAGACAGCCGAAGAAGCGATTGAAGAGGCTCGCCGAGCGCTGAGCGAAGGCGGACTCGAGAAGCTGAATACCGCGGCCGACTCGCTGACAAAGGCGTCGCACCGAATCGCGGAGGCGCTGTACAAAACGCAGCAAACCAGTGCGGGACCTGCAGGCGGCGCACAACCGGGCGGTGAGCCTGGAGGCAACGGGGCCGCGGACGGAGCAGGACAAGGCCATGGGCAAGGCGAAGTAGTCGATGCCGAGTTCGTGGACGTGGATGAGTCCAAGAAGCCGAACTAAGTTTCGGGTGTGAGGAGGGCGGGCCGGTGACGGCCAGCCCTTTTATCGCGATTTTTGGCAAGACATCAGGTTGCACTCGTCAGTTTGGGATTAATCGGGAGATCGATGACGACGAACGGAATACGGCGGACGAGTCCGCCCCAAGCGGTGCAGAAAATACGCGATGGAGTTTTCCTGCTGCAGGTGGGGATTTCTGAAAGTCCCAGCGCGGATTGGCGGCGACTTTTTTACGACGCGCAGCAAGAAGTTTCGCCTGATTTTCCGCCGCGCTCGGTGGAAATTACGGGGACGTTCTTGAGGTTTAAGGCCGATCCCGGGACGGTGGAACAGAAAATTGGAGTGCTGGACCGCTGGATGGACCGCGCCAGCCAAAAGGAGGCGAGCATGGCGGGCCGCAGTACGGAGTTGCAGCGGCAGAAGAAGGAAGAAGTAGAGCGGGAAGCGCAGGAGATTGCGGAGTGGAACGCGCGGTGGGCGAAATTGTAGAGGTTCCGGCGGATGAGCAGCGTAACTGCGGGGCGATTGCGGCACACGAAGAGAGATCCCTCGACTCGCTTCGGGATCCTTATCGGATCGCACAAATCGCTCTCTTCGGGATGACAACGTGAAGAGGTGGTTGGCGAGAGAGCGGAACGTGCGGTGAGAGAAGTTGTAGAGGGCGACGATGGCTGGGAAAGACAAAAGCGCATCCCTCGACTGCGCATCGCAACCCTGATCGGGTTGCGAAAAGCGCGCTCCGCTCGGGATGACAAAACGAGCTGCCGATAGATTTCGGATATGGCAACGACGACAAAACAGGATTACTACGAACTGCTGGGAGTGCCGCGGAAGGCACCGGTGAAGGAAATCCGCGGGGCTTACAGGAAACTTGCGCGCAAGTTTCATCCCGATCTAAACCCCGGGGATAAATCCGCCGAAGAGAAGTTCAAACAGATTCAAGAAGCCTACGAAGTTCTTTCCGACGCGAAGAAGCGGCAGATGTACGACCAGTTCGGATTCAACACACCGGGGCCGGGCGGCATGCCGCCGCCGGGTGGCGGGTACGGGGGAGCTTCGCCCGAGGATATTCACTTCGATTTTGGCGGGTTCGATTTTGGGGGCGGAGCGCAGGGCGGGGCGTCGGGCGGAACGAGTTTCCGTGACCTGTTCAGCCAGTTCTTTCGCGGCGCGAATGCAGCGAGAACGGCGGAAGAACGCGAGCAAGGAACCGATCTGGAATACCAGATCGAGATAACGTTTGGCGAAGCGATGCACGGCACGGTAAAGAAACTAAGTTTCACCCGGCTGGATGTTTGCAATGTGTGCCATGGAACGGGCGCCATGCCGGGGGACGAGAAGACCTGCCCGACATGCGGAGGCAGCGGGCAAGTGACGCAGGTAAGCGGGAAGATGCGGTTTCAAGTGACCTGCTCGCGGTGCGGCGGCAGTGGAAAGCTGCACACCATGTGCCGGAACTGCGGAGGCGAGGGCCGCGTGCAGAAGGTTGAGACGCTGGACGTGCGCATTCCTCCTGGGGCGCATACAGGCTCGCGCGTGCGCGTGGCTGGGCGAGGAAATGCAGGCACCCACGGCGGACCTCCAGGCGATTTATACATTGTGATGCAGGTGCAGCCGCATCCATTTTTCGAACGCCGCGGCGACGATCTGCACACGGTGGTACCGATCACGGTTCCCGAAGCGTCGCTGGGGGCGAAGGTGGAAGTGCCGACGATCGACGGGCGCTCGCAAGTGCGTATTCCGCCGGGGACGAATAGCGGAGCGAGGCTGCGGCTGCGTGAAAAGGGCGCGCCCTCGGTGCGAAATCCCGGAAAACGCGGAGATCAGATCATTGAAGTGCAAGTGGTGGTTCCGAAGCCGGAAGACGAGCGCGTGCGCAATGTGATGAAGGAGTTGAGCAAGCTTGATGGTGAGGATCCGCGGCGGGAAATTTTCGCGAAAGCAGCGCTGTAAATCAGGAAGAGAAAGGGATTTTCGAGACAGGAGACGCCGATGACACCCAAGCCCAGAAAAAAAGCAAAAGCGGGCTACATGATCAGCGCCGTCGCCGAGCTGTACCAGTTGCATCCACAGACGCTGAGACTGTACGAGCGCGTGGGGTTGCTGAAGCCGTCGCGTTCTCAGGGAAACACGCGGCTTTATACGGACGAGGACCTGGAGCGGCTGGAAATTATTCTGAATCTGACGCGCGAGCTAGGCGTGAATCTGGCGGGCATCGAGATTATTTTGAACATGCGCGACAAGATGGCGGAGATGCAGTCGCAGATGGAAGCGTTCATTCAGTTCGTGCGCAGCGAAGTGGCGCGAAATTTTCAGGCGCCCGATCCGCGGGTGGCGCGAAACACGAATGCGATCGTGCGGACGATGCAGAGGCATCCGATACGAGTAGAGAAAGTTACAAATCGCTAGCACGCCGACAATTGGCTTGGACTACAAGCACGAGATAACCCTCCTTGATTGCTGCGGCGTTCATTTTTTGTTATAGCCGCGGGACGCGAAACACCCCTTTCCCCCAGCCATCGACAAATTGAACATGTTGGATAGGCGCAAGCGCGCTTGCCGGAATCGTGTGCGCGCCTTATGCTTGGCGCATGGCGCGAAGCGATTGTCCAATTTGCGAAGGAAGCGGCTGGAAAGTTGTGGAGCGAACTGCGGTGGGCGCGCAAGCGATGGCGGCCGGAGCGGCAGGCGGCCAGGTGACGCGGCGTGTTTCGGGGGGCGATGAGCCGAGAACCGTATGGGCGGTGCCGTGCGATTGCACGGCGGAGGATCGAGGCGAGCGGACTTTCGTGCGCGCCCGGATTCCGGAGCGATACCGGCACTGCGATTTCGACAATTATGAGAGCGATACGGGAATTGAAGGCGCCTCGCGCGAGCAGCTTGAAATCTGGAACAGGAGCCTGGCGTCCGCGAAGCTGATTGTGCGGCGGTTCGCGGAGGAATTTACCACCGAAGGCGAACACGGGCTGCTGCTGATGGGACCGTGCGGAGTGGGGAAGACGCATCTGGCGGTGGCGGCGCTGAAGGAAGTGGTAAGGCGCGGACACACCGGCGTTTTTTACGATTATCGCGAGCTGCTGAAGCAGATTCAGGACAGCTACAATCCGACGAATCAGACGACGGAAATGGGCGTGCTGGAGCCAGTCCTGAAGACGGAACTGCTGGTGCTGGATGACGTGGGGTCGAGCAAACCGTCGCCATGGGCGCTTGAGACCGTGGGACACGTGTTGAATACGCGGTACAACGAGAAGCGCGCGACGATTTTGACTACGAATTTTTTCGACGAGGATTCCGCTCTGGCTGCGGCGCGCCCGCGCCGCGCGCTCGGAGAGCGCGAAAAGCCACCGGAAGAACCCTTCAAGGAGCGTGTCGGACAACGTATTCGCTCACGGCTCTATGAAATGTGCCGAACCGTGGAGATTGCCGCGCCGGATTATCGCAAGATGGCGCGCGACGCGGGATTTCACGCCTGAAGTTTTCTCAAGCTAAAAATTTGGAAAGCGTAACGAGTGAAGCGGAGAAGTGGGTCCGAGCGCCGCTGCGAACTATTCGAAGCGGAGAATTTCGACTGGGAGGATGCGCGAGGCGGCGCGCGCGGGAAGCATGGTGGCGCCGATGCTGATGATCAGGGCGGCGAGCGCGATCCAGATGGAGTCGAAGGCGTTGGCGTGAAACGGAACGTAGGGGATGGCGTAGACTTCGGGATTGAGCGGGATCAACTGCCAGCGGTTGGCGACGAAAGCGAAAACGTAGCCGAGGAGAAGTCCGAGGGAGATGCCGGCGACGCTGACGACGAGTCCCTGAAGGACGAAAATGTTGCGGATCTGCGCGCGGCGCGCGCCCATGGCCATGAGCACGGCGATGTCGCGGGCGCGGTCGGCGACGGTCATGGTGAGGACGACGAGGATGTTGAGACCGGCGACGAAGGTGATCAGGCCGATGAAAAGGGCGGTGACCAATTTTTCGAGGCTGAGCGCGCGGAAGAGGGCACGGTTTTCGTCCATCCAGGTGGAGACGGTGAAACCTTTGACGCCGGCGGCGTCGAGGACGCGAGAGGCGATGGAGGAGACGTCGTCTAATTTTACGACACGAATTTCGAGCAGGCTGACGACGTCGCCGACGCCAGCGAGGGATTGGGCGGCGGAGAGATCGACGAAGCCCCAGTTGGCGTCGTAATCGTAAAAACCCGAGTCGAAAATTCCAGCGACGCGGAAGCGGCGCGAGCGGGGGATCATGCCGAATGGCGTCAGATTGCCCTGAGGGCTGGTGAGGGTCACATAGTCGCCGGCGGAGATGTCGAAATCGTCGGCCAGCAAACGGCCGACGAGCAGAGCGGGGATGCCGTCAGCGTCAGGCGTGAATTTGTTTGTGCCGGAGACGATGTGGCGCAGAGCTTCGCTGGCGCGGATTTCGATGGCGGGATCGACCCCCTTGAGGACGATGCCGCGCGCGTGGCTGCCGGAGGAAAGCAAAACGGTGTTGTAAACGGCGGGCTCGACCGATTTGACGCCAGGAATCTTATCAATGAGGGACATCAATGGGCGGTAATCGGAAATTCCGTGAGAGCCGATGGGCTTGAGATTGATGTGCGCCGTGACGCCGAGAAGGCGATCGCGCATGGCCTGGCGGAAACCGGTATTCATGGAAAGAGCGACCACTAGAGTCATAGCGCCGGCGGCGACCCCGATGATGGCGAATAGAGTGACGAGCCGAAGAACAGCAGGGCGGTTGGGCGAGCGCAAATAACGCAGCGCCACCAGCCACTCGAATTTCATTTTGTTTTCCCGGGGGATGAGTCGTCTTCACCGCTGGAAGCCACGGCGGTTGAGTCAGACTCGGGCGCTTCGGCGCGCAGCAAAGGAAACAGAATTACTTCGCGGATGGCGTGAGAGTCGGTGAGAAGCATCGCGAGGCGGTCGACCCCAATGCCTTCTCCCGCGGTGGGAGGAAGCGCATGGCACAAGGCGCGAATGTAGTCCATGTCGACTTCTTTCGGCACTTCGTGGCCCCCCTTGGCGACTTGGGCGCGAAACCGGCGTTCCTGATCGGCGGGATCGTTCAACTCGGAAAAGCCATTGGCGATTTCCATGCCTGCAATGAAAAGCTCAAAACGTTCGGCGGTGGAGGGATCGTCGGCGCGAGCTTTGGAGAGGGGCGAGATTTCTATGGGGAAATCGTAGATGAAGGTGGGCTGGAAGAGATGGCGCTCGGCAATGGCTTCGAAAAGCTCGCCGATCAGTTCGCCGGGCGATACGGACTTGTCGGCCGAGACGGTATCGGCGGAGTGAGCATGTGCGAATGAATTGAAGCGCTCGGCCACTGCGCGGGTGCCTACGGCCGAGGACAATTCGCCTACTTTGGGCGCCGGACCGGCGGCCGAGGGCCAGAATTTGCAGATGGCTTCGCGCATGGAAAGGCGGTCAAACTTACTGAAGTCGATTTCCTGACCACCATACTGCACAACCAGCGAACCGCATACCGATTCGAGCAGGATTTGAAAGAGTTCCTCGGTCAGATCCATTAAAGCTTTGTAGTCGCTGTAGGCCTGGTAGAACTCGAGCATGGTGAATTCGGGCTGATGAATGGCGTCGATGCCTTCGTTGCGGAAGTTACGATTCATCTCGTAGACGCGGTCGAAGCCGCCGACAACCAGCCTCTTGAGATAGAGCTCCGGCGCGATGCGGAGAAAAAGATCCATGTCGAACGTATTGTGATGGGTTACGAAGGGGCGAGCGGTGGCGCCTCCCAAAATGGGATGCATCATGGGGGTTTCCACCTCGATATAGCCCCGCTGATCGAAGAAACGGCGTAGCTCCCGGACTATTTTGGCACGGCGGACGAAAATGTCCCTGGCGCGCTCATTCACTATCAAGTCGAGATAGCGGCGGCGGAAACGCTGTTCGACATCCGCTAGCCCATGCCACTTTTCAGGCAAAGGCAGGAGCGCCTTGCTGAGCAGTTCGATGTGCTGGACCTGAACAGTGAGCTCATTCGTTTTGGTACGAAACAGCTTTCCGGTAAGACCGACAAAGTCGCCCAAATCCAGAAGCTGGAATAGTTTGAAGGTATTTTCGCCGACAATATCCAATTTGACATAGAACTGAAGACGCTTCCCGTCCCCTAAAATATGTCCAAAGGCCGCCTTGCCGTGTGGCCGAAGAGCCACAATCCTACCGGCGACGCGCACCTCCATTGGTTCGAGTGAAAGCTGCTCAGCGGAGCGGTCTGCAAAGAGATCGACGATCTGTCTGGCTGTATGAGTTGACTCAAACAGGCGGGGATACGGTGAATACCCTAGAGTTTCTATTTCGCTCAGTTTCTTGAGGCGTTGTTCAAATTGGTCAATTGGCTCGAAATGCAACAGAGTAAGTCCTTTGGGGGCATTGAGACCGCCCGGCAGGCTTGAAGCAGTATAGCGAGAGATTTCTGAAACCGTCAAACGAGAGGGTGCGTCGTAAGGAAAGGTCGGCTAGTTGATATAATATTTCTGGATAGGGGGCGGGCGGTGTTTCCCAGGCGCATTCAGCAGCCCAAGTCGAACTATCTACGGCGTAGTGTGACCGACGATTGGATTCGAGCTCTTCCGCGAGAGAAGAATCAGATATTTGAGACCATTGTGGGACGGTGGGAATCGTCGTTCGCTATGACGAGCGTTGCTTTGAACGATGCGCTGTCGATGCGCGCCGGTGGCGAGCTGGTTTGCGCCCAAGAGCACGTTTCGGTTGCGGCGGCGCTTCTTAACAGACTTTCACGTTCGCTGATCGGATTCTGTGAATCGCTCGCAGTTCGGGGACGGCACATCCGGGTAGTGCCTCTTGTGGAGCCGCTCCGGGGAAGTTTTTTCCGAGGAAATACCGGGCAGACAGCAGCAGCCTGGAACGCATTGCTCCATCACTTAGCGTTTGGCGATAGACAGCGCTTTGTGCAGAAACTGAAGATACTTTCAGGGACCGTGGAGCAACTTGAGCGGGAGTTCGACAAAGCGGCAAGGACGATTTCGGGATCGAGTGCGCCAGCGCAGTGCTGGACCGCACTCGATCACGTGCATTATGACTTCAACACGTGTTTGCGGGAAACCGAAGTGGTTTTTAAATCATTCCTGCGAGCTCTTCCTTCCGAGCAACTGGATTCATTCGCCGGTGAAATTGAAAATCCGCGCTACCGCGCCTGGACAAGGCTTGGGCTGGGTTTTTCAAAGGCCTCGGTCTAAGCTATTCCTGAGTAACAAATAGTTTGAGCGACCAGGCAAAGAGGGTCGCCAGCAACAAAAATCCAGCCATCGCGAAGAGTCCCGCTGAAAAGGACCCGGTTCTATCCTTTAGCCAGCCCATCACCGTGGGCCCTACAAATCCCCCGATCGTCCCCACGGAATTGATAAAGGCCAGCCCTCCTGCCGCAGCCAGCCCTGTGAGAAAGCGGGTGGGAATGGTCCAAAAAATCGCGCGGGCGGCAGTGATGCCGAGAAGAGCGAGAGAAACCCATGCGAGCGATACCCAGAAATTCTTGAAGTAGATGGCCAGTAGCAGACCGAGTGTGGATGTAAGGCAGGCGAAAGCAAGATTACCGATTTTTCGGCCACTCTTGTCGACGCGGGCCGCCCAGACAATCATTCCCACCGATGCCAGGACGTAGCAGGCCGCAGTGACGAAGCCAATCCGCAGATTCGAGAGATGCGCGGTCTGAATGATCTGCGGCAGCCAGATGACCGCGCCATAGGCACCCACGGTAAAACCGAACTGCACAACGGCAAGAATCAAAACGCGAATGTCTTTCAAAGCCGGCCACAGCCGCTGCATCTCTTTTTCGCGGCGTTCGGCGGAGATACGCTCGCGGACGATTTTCTGTTCTTCTTTGGTGAGCCAGGCAGCGTCTTCCGGGCGATCGGAAAGTATCCACAGCATGGCAATCCCCAACAGAACGGTCGGCAGGCCTTCCATAATGAAAAGCCATTTCCACCCAGCGAGACCGGTAATTCCGTTCATACCCAAGAGGAGTCCTGAGATGGGCCCTCCGATTACAGAAGTGGCGGGGATGGCGACCAGGAACCAAGCCAATATTCGCGCGCGGTATTCCGCGGGAAACCAGGTGGCCAGGTAGAAAGTAATGCCGGGAAAGAAGCCGGCTTCAGCGATGCCAAGAAGAAACCGGAGCCAGTACCAGCTTTTGACGCCAGTGACGAAAATGGTGGCCGCGGAAATAAGTCCCCAGGTGATCATGATGCGAGAAATCCAGATGCGCGCGCCGAAGCGATAGAGGGCGACGTTACTGGGGATTTCGAAAAGGCAATATCCGAGAAATAGAATCCCGGCGCCCGTGCCGAATTGAGTGGCGCTGAGGCCTAACTGTCGATTCATGGTAAGAGCGGCGAAACCGACATTGTTGCGGTCCAGATAGTTGAGGAAATAGCTGAGGGTAAGAATCGGGGTGAGGCGCCAGGCAACTTTCTGAAAGGCGCGGCGCTCGAGTTCGGAGACGGTTTGCATTTGAGCGGAGTGCGCCTAACCGGCCTGGAAACCGTAGAGTCGTTGGGGATTTTCAACCAGAATGCGGCGGGCGAGCGCAGCTTCCGGAAGGGCCCGGACAAAGTCCTGGAACAGACGGGAGTAATTAATTTTTCGATAGGACGCGATTTCGTCGCAGTGCCTTTGATCCGCATCGAGCGGCGTGTGCGGCCAGTCGCTGCCCCAGATGCAGCGATCGGGAGCCGCCTGCAACAGCGCGGCAAGCCAATCCGCGGGCGGGTAGGTGGCGAAGGGATCTGCCAGCACGCGATACGGAGCGCTGAGTTTGATCCATACGTGGGGCAGGGCCATGAGTTCGAGCAATCGACGCGCTTCGGAGCTATGCGGCGAGGCGGCGCCGGGCAAAGCGTAATGATCGAGGACAACGGGAACGCGCGAATCGGCAATGATTTTGTAAGCGTTCAGAAGAAGGGACAGAGGGGCAATGATTTCGACATGCCATCTTTTTGAGGGCACGTGGTTCATGGCGGATTGTACCAAGTGACAAATGCGTTCCGGAGCGAACAGCAAACTCTTGCTGTAGAGATTCACTCGCAGGCCGCGTACGCCGCGAATTTCGTATTCTTGCAGGAACTGTGGCGCGGAGTTTTTCAAATCGGCAGCCACAACTCCGCGGCCGTTTGGGCCGAGTTTGTCGAGCGCCGCGAGCAAACAGGAATTGTCTGTGCCGTAGAAACTGGCCTGAACGAGTACAAACCGCGAAACGCGTTCAGGCGTCCCGAGGGCCTGGAGTGTCTCAAGAGAGGCTTCGGCAGCGGTGTAGGAGCGTGTGGCGCTCTGCGGAAAGTTGGCCAGCGGGCCGACCACGTGGACGTGGCAGTCACAAGCAGGGGAAATATCAACCGGCATGGCGATCGATCTGTTCCGACAACGCTTTAGTGAATGCGCGAGTGCCGAGGGAGCCGCCAAGATCGGGAGTGCGTCCGGCTGGGTCCCGTAGAACCGAGTCGATGGCCAACTCGATGATCCTGGCCGCAGAGGAGAATTTTTCCTGCTGATGTTTGCGAGCGAGCCAAGCAAGCAGCATAGCCGCGGAAAGGATCAGAGAAGTAGGGTTGGCTTTGCCTTGCCCCGCAATATCGGGCGCGGAACCGTGCTGGGCCTGGGCCATGGCGTGCGATTCGCCGGCATTGAGCGATCCGGCCAAGCCAAGACTGCCGGAAAGCTCGGCTGCTTCGTCAGAAAGAATGTCCCCGAACATGTTGGTGGTGACGATCACATCGAAGCGGGCAGCATCGCGAACTAGAAGCGCGGCCATGGAATCGACGAGCTGTTCATCGTAGGCGACGCCGGGATAATTCTTGGCGACGGCGCGTACTTCTCGCAGGAAGAGCGCATCGGAGACTTTCATGACGTTGGCTTTGTGGACAGCGGTGACTTTCTTTCGACGACTCAAGGCCAATTGGAAGGCGGAGACGGCAATTCGTCGGGAGCTTTCCGCGGTGATTTTACGGACGGCCAAGGCCATATCGGGAGTGGGCATAAATTCACCGACGCCCCAATACATGTTGCGATCAGCATAGAAACCTTCGGTATTTTCGCGAACAATGACGAGATCCATGGGCGTTCGACCCCAATGAGGCAAGGCATCGCGGGTCTTGCTGGGGCGGATGTTGGCGTAGAGGTCGAGGGTGATGCGCAACTCCCCGGAAACGTTGATGCCGCCTTCCGACCGGGGCGGATAGGTCGCATGGGAAACGGGGCCGAGAATGATTCCGTCGGCATCGCGACAGGCGTCGGCGACGGAAGTAGGAAAAGTGGTGCGGTCTTTTTTGAGGCGTGCGAGGCCAATTTCGTGAGTGTCGAATGAAAGGCCGAGCGCGAAACGATTGTTCAGGAGTTCGAGGACGTCGCAGGTGGCTGTGGAAATCTCGGGGCCGATACCGTCACCAGGTAAAACAACCAGTCGCATACTGAGCGGCACCTCAATGGCCGTGCAGAATTTGGCCGGGACATGTTGGAGTGTTCGGCGGATGCTGTAAAGTACAAAAATTGGAGAAGGGACTTCGCGTGAGCAGGTTGCCAGACGAGGCGTGGCGTTGCCGACTGGACGGAAGCCTGACTTAGCCCCAGAATAGACAGGGTTTTACTGCAGCATTTCTTATGCGACCAGAAAGTTTCGACAGCCCACGCTTGGGCGAACCTATTGCCAAGCTGGTTATCCATAGAGAACCCGGAAGTGCAACTTCCGGGCCAGCTGACGCATCGCAGTTACGGATGCGTCCTAACGGGTAGCGTGGCCCGCGTGAGACGAACCGAACCCGGCGAGATGCCGGAGGCGGAAGCGATCCGACTTGCACAGCAAGGAGACGCGGCCGCATTCGAACGCCTGTACCGCTTGCACAGCCGGCGGGTCTATTCGTTGTGTCTGCGGATGGTAAGCAACGTCGCCGAGGCGGAAGACTTAACGCAGGAAGCGTTTCTGCAGCTCTTCCGAAAGATCGCGACGTTTCGCGGCGAGTCGGCGTTCTCGACCTGGCTTCACCGGCTGGCCGTGAACGTGGTGCTGATGAAGTTGCGGAAGAAGTCGGGCAACGAGATGTCTCTGGAGCAGGTGACGGAGCCGGACGAAGAAGCGGGAGGGCCGCGACGGGATTTTGGGGCTCCGGATTTAACGCTGGCGGGTTCAATCGACCGGGTGAATTTGCAAAGAGCGGTCGAGCAATTGCCTCCGGGATACAAAACGGTGTTCGTGCTGCACGACGTGCAGGGATACGAGCACAATGAAATCGCGGAAATCATGGGATGTTCGATCGGAAACTCGAAGTCGCAGCTTCACAAGGCGCGGGTGAGACTTCGAGAGTTGCTTCACGAGGCAGTTCGGGCCAAAGCGCGGGAAGAACGTAAGGCGGCGGGAACGGCATCGGGTTCGAGTGGCGAGGACTGACATGAGTACGATGGAATGCAATGAGTTTATGGAGCAGTTAGGCCCTTGGATGGAAGGGGAGAGGCACGGTAGCGCACGAGCCCACGTGCAGAGCTGCCCCGAGTGTCGCAGCTTTGTGACAGACCTAGAGGCGATTCAGGCGGCCGCGCCAACGCTTTCGATTGCAGACCCCGAGCCGCCGGCAAGGGTTTGGGCGGTGTTGAGAAATCAACTGGTGGATGAAGGGGTGATTCGCGAGCAGTCCGGAATTGATTGGCAGCGGGACCGACCCCGGTTCGCCGGACTTTTTACACGTGTGCCACGACCGGCACTTGCCGGCGCTTATCTTACGCTGCTGGTGCTGCTGGGTTTCGGTTTGACTGCGCCAGTGATGCAGCAAACCCAACCAGCTCCGACTTTCGCGCTGGCGGCCGAGCTGGATCATGCGGAGCAGACAACCGTTTCGTCGTTTGACAGCTCTAAATCCCCGGTGTCAGCCGATCTACATGAGAATCTTGAAATCGTTGACCATTACATCGCTTTGTGCGAAAAAAGCGTGCGCGAAGAGCCGGGAAACGACGTAGCGAGAGAGTATCTTTATCAAGCTTACCAGCAGAAGGCCGATCTGCTGAGCATGATCACCGAACGCGGAGATTCTAACCAATGAAAATTGAGCCGATGCGCGCTTTTTCCTCGCGCCGCAAAGAGTCTTCTCACAGCGCAGGGTTGCGAATTTGCAGGACCCGAAGCAAGGGGCGGAAAGCGGCTGCGCTGGTGATTCCTGGCCTTCTGCTGTGTAGCGCCGCGCTGGCGGATCATGTGGAAAAGCATTTCAAGGTCGACGCGCATCCCGTCATTACGCTGCACAATCCGAATGGAACGGTAACGGTAAAGGCCTGGAGCAAGTCCGAAGTGATGGTGGTGGCCACGCCAGCGAGCGATCAGGTAGAAGTGGATGCGGCGCAGACCGGGAATCGCGTAGATATCATGACGCACCCAGTGTCGGGAAGCATCTCACCGGACGGGCTGAAAGCTGATTTCGATATTCGTGTTCCTGAAGACGCGGAACTGCAGATTCATGACGATTCGGGAGCAGTGAACGTCAACAGCGTGATGGGCGACATGAACGTGGAGACCGTCGGAGCGGGCGTGGATCTGGCCGATGCGGCGGGATACCTGACGGTGAAGACCATCGACGGATCGTTCCAGTGCGAGCGTTGCGCGGGACGGATCGAAGTGTCGTCGATCAGCGGCAATTTCCGGCTGACGGATTTGCGCAGCTACCAGGTGCGGGCGCAGACATCGAAGGGGAACATTTTGTTCAGCGGCGAGTTTCTGCCCAACGGGATGTACGAATTGAAGAACTATACCGGGGTGATTGAAGTACGATTTTCCCCCGGAGATTCTTTCGATCTGAGCGCGACTTCGCTGAAGGGGAAAGTGAACAACGAAGCGAAATTGTCTCCACCAACCCACCAGCAGCACTTTTATTCGAAATTCAACAACAGCCTGTTTGGCTCGTTCAACTCGGGGCGGGCGAAGGTCGAGCTTTCCTCGTTCGATGGTACAATCAACATCCTGAAGCGCAATTAGAGCTCGGTTTAATGCGGTTTTAGCAGGTTTGCGGTTGCGCTTCACACCTGATGATCAGCGAAAATCGTCCGCGAAAACTGATTTGCCTCACGGGATTCATGGGTAGCGGGAAATCGACCGCTGCAGGGCTGCTGGCGCGTCAACTGGGCTGGCAGCATATCGACCTCGATAAGCGCATCACCGACGCGACCAGTCTTAGCATCCCTGAAATTTTTTCACGCATGGGCGAGCCGGAATTCCGGCGCATCGAGCACGAGCAATTGCGGCGGGTGGTGGGCGAGTCGCGGGAGTCACAGAAGCCGCGCGTGGTGTCGCTGGGCGGGGGAACGATCTCGCAGCCGTTGAACCTTGCGCTGCTGCGCGAAACGGGTGCGGTGCTAATCTGGCTGCAATGCCCGATTGAGGAGCTTTTGTTGCGGTGCGCGACGGTGACGGACCGGCCGCTGTTTCGCGACGAAACGAGCTTCCGGACGCTTTATCAGCAACGGCTGCCGGCGTATGAATCGGCGGATTATCGCGTGGATAGCAGCGCGGAGCCGGCACGAGTGGTGGAACAGATCCTGGCGCTGGGAATTTTTCCGCGGGTGGTGGCGTGAAGCGGCGCGTAAGCAAACTTTTAAATGCGATTGTTATTGCGGCTGCGGCAATTATCGCGAGTGCAGCGCTACCCGCGGCGCATCGCGCGGGAATATTGCTACCCGCGGCGCACCCTGCTGGCGGAACCCTCGTGGCGGACAAGGGAAGGTTTCGCATCATGAGCGGCGGGCAGCAAGTAGGCAAAGAAGAATTTGAAATTGCGTCGACTGGCGCCGACTGGGTGGCGCGCGGCACGTCTGAGGTGAAGACTGCGGAGGGGATTGCACGCGTCAATGGCACGCTTGAAATGCATAGTAACGGCAGCCCGGTGCATTACGATTGGTCCACGCAGGGAACAAAGAAGGCCGCGGCGGCCATCAGTTTTAATGGCGCCACGGCGATGATTGAGCTGCGCGTGGACGGCGCGCGCCCCTTCACGCAGCAGTTCACGTTCAGCTCGCAGCCGATCGTCGTGCTGGATAATAATCTGTATCACCAGTACGCAGTGCTGGCGCAATTGTATGACTGGAACAAGAAAGGCCCGCAGACATTCTCAGTTTTAGTGCCACAGGAAATGACGCCGGGCAGCGTAACCGTCGAGTCGCTTGGGGCTAAAGATGTCGAGGGAAAGAAGTTGGATGAGCTGCAAGTGAAGACGGAAGATCTCGAGCTCGATCTGTATCTGGAAAATCAGCGTCTGATGCGCATTGACGCGGCTAACGCAAACGCTGAAATTATCCGCGAATAGCTGTTCATACCTTGGCAACGATCCAAGCTGTACCTCCGCAGTCAATTCCCACCAGCAGGTTCACTTTATTTTATGGCGTGGCGATTTTCGCGAGCGCCTTTCTGCTGTTTCAGGTCGAGCCTCTGATTACGAAGCTGATCCTGCCGTGGTTTGGAGGAGTCGCCGCGGTATGGACGGTTGGCCTAGTGTTTTTTCAGGTGGCACTACTCGCCGGATACTTTTACGCGCACGTGTTGAGTACGAGATTCGCGCCGCGCAAGCAGGCCTGGATTCATGCTGGGGTGGTGGGTCTGAGTTTGCTGGCGCTTCCAATTCTGCCGAAAGCTTCGTGGAAACCGACGGGGCCGCATGCGCCGGCTTGGCACATCCTGGTTTTATTGAGCGTAACCGTGGGCCTTCCGTACTTTGTGCTGTCCTCCACAAGCCCTTTGCTACAGGTGTGGTATGCGCGTGCGAGACCGGGACTCTTGCCGTATCGATTTTACGCGCTGTCGAATGCGGGGTCGATGCTGGCGCTGCTCAGTTATCCGGTGCTGGTCGAGCCGTTCGTGGCGGAAACGCACCAGGCAATCGGATGGTCGATTGCGTTTGGTCTGGTGGCGGCGTGTTGCGCAGTTTTGACAGTTAGGATGGCACGGCAGGGCGACGGCTCGGAAACAGCGGTTCGGAGCGGATCGCTGCAGGACGGTTCACCATCCAGCGCGACGAAAATCCTGTGGGTGGCGTTTGCGGCTTGCGGATCGGCGCTGCTGCTTGGGGTTACAAACCATATTTCGCAAAACATCGCGTCAGTACCGTTTCTGTGGATTATTCCGCTGAGCTTGTACCTTCTGAGTTTCATTCTGTGCTTCGACACGGCCGCGTGGTACCGGCGTGACCTTTTTTGCGGCTGCTGGGGGTGGCACTGGGAGCGATGGCGTATGCTCTGGAGCCGTCGTTTGCAGTTCTTCCGATGAAGGTGCTGATTCCGGTTTACTGTGCAGGTTTGTGGATCTGCTGTATGTTTTGCCACGGAGAGCTGGCGCGACTGAAGCCGAATCCGCGGCATCTGACCTCGTTTTACTTGCTGATTGCGCTGGGCGGGGCCTTAGGCGCAATTTTTGTGGGGCTGCTTGCGCCCGTGATTTTTACCGGATATTACGAGCTGCCCTGTGCGTTGGGAGCGTGTGCGGTGCTGGTGCTGGTAGCGCAATTTCGCGATCCGAGCCGCACATTTCAAGGAAATCGCTGGGCATCAGCGAGATTTGTATTGGCCGGTTTGGTGGTAGCACTTCTAGCAAGCCTGATTGCCGGGATCCGTGAAACGAAGAAGGCGTCGACGCTATCCGTGCGGAATTTCTATGGCGTGCTTCAAGTGACCGATTACAGCGGGGCTGAGGAGAACGATCCGACGAGGGGACAAAATTCGGACCGAACGGCAACGTCGGAGCCGGGACCGTTCGAGGCGAGACAGATGCATATGGCGATGTATTTGAGCCCTTACCAAAGTTCCTACCGACGACTGGTAAACGGGACGATTAGCCACGGCTTGCAATTTCTTTCACCTGGATTGCGGGGCCGGCCGACTTCCTATTATGGAGAGAAGTCCGGCATAGGCATCGCACTACGCACGATCGAGAAGCGCGGCGCCCTGCGCGTCGGGATTGTCGGGCTGGGAGCGGGCACGCTCGCTGCGTATGGGCGAAGTGGCGATCGATACAGATTTTATGAGATCAATCCGCTTGACGTGAAAATTGCCGAAGAAGAGTTCACGTTTTTGAATGAATCGAAGGCCATCGTCCAAATTGTGAACGGGGACGCCCGGCTTTCACTCGAGAGCGAGCCCGCCCAAAATTACGATGCGCTGGCCATTGATGCCTTTTCGAGCGACTCGATCCCAGTGCATCTGCTGACGCGGGAGGCGTTCGCTCTTTATTTCCGACAGTTAAAGCCAACCGGCGTGCTGGCGCTGCACATTTCAAATCAGTACCTGAATTTACAGCCGGTGGTGGAGGCCGCTGCGGTAGACGCGGGCAAGGAAGCCATTCTGGTGAACAACGATGACAACCAACGAGACGGAATTTACGCGGCCTCATGGATATTGCTCGGGAATCCTGCTGGGTTCTATGGTCAGCAGGAGATGGAAGCAGCGGGCTCCATTCTTCTGTCCTCAGGCCGGCAACGGCTTTGGACAGATGATTACAGCAGTGTGTTGAAAATTCTGAAATAGCCCAATTGCGGGAATCACGTACGTATGTTTGCGCTTCGTACACCAAGCGGAAATGCATTTTCCCGTTGTTGGAAGAGGCGAGGCTATACTTTGCAGTTGGGCCAGATTATGCAAGACGTGATCGAGCAATTTGTCAAATACTTACGATACGAGCGCAACGCCTCGCCTTATACGCTTGAGAAGTACCGCTGCGACGTGGAGCAGTTTCGCGAATTTGTAACTCCGCCCGGTGAGAAGCCGCTGGCGCTGCCGGAAGTAGATCATCAGATCATTCGCGAATTCGTGAGTTCCCTTTACGACCGCAAGTTGGAGAAAGCTTCCGTGGCGCGGAAACTTGCCGCGCTGCGCACGTTCTTTAAATATTGCGTTCGCGAGAGAATTACGGCACAAAATCCGGCAAAACTCGTGGCTACACCAAAGCTGCCCAAAAGAGTGCCGCGGGTGCTGAGCGCGGACGAGATGAGCGGGTTTCTTGACAAGATTGCGCAAGGCGTTGCAATTGGAAAGCGAACTCCCAAGCGCAGCGCAAAAGCGAAACTTGGCGAGCAACTGATGCTGAAGCGCGACCGTGCCATTCTCGAGCTGCTTTATGCTTCCGGCTTGCGGGTCAGCGAACTGGTGGGACTCAATCTGGGAAGCATGGACCGTGCCGGACAAATGTTGAGAGTTCTGGGCAAGGGCCGCAAGGAACGCGTCGTTCCGTACGGAACAAAGGCACGCGAAGCCCTTGACGCTTACTGGCCATTGCGCGACGAGATTCTGGCGCAGCCGGGCACAGAGTGCAATGTTGAGGCGGTGTTCGTGAACGGGCGGGGTGGACGGCTGACCACGTCATCCGTGCGCACCCTGGTTAAGAAGTACGCCAAGCTATGCAATGTCGACTGGAGTTTGCACCCGCACTCGCTGCGCCATGCATTCGCCACGCACCTGCTGGCAGACGGAGCCGACCTTCGAGCGATTCAGGACCTATTGGGGCACGTTTCGCTTTCCACGACACAGAGGTATACGCAAGCGACCATCGGACAGCTCATGTCCGTCTATGACAAGGCACACCCACACGCCTGAATAGTCTTCGCTACAAAATTCCAATCTATACGTTGAGAGTGAGAGAAGTTTCGGGGACAAAACTACCAGAACCGCGTGCATTCGGAGACGCTGGAGGAAAGGGGATTTTGGAGCGATCCACCGGATTGTAGAGCGTGTCGCGCTCGACCGGAGTACAGCCCGCCGCGCGGATCAAGCGTTCCAACTCGGTGCGAGTGAGGCCTTCCGGAGTGGTAGCTCCGGCATCGTGGTAGATTTTTTCTTCAACCACCGTGCCATCGATATCGTTGGCGCCAAACCGCAAGGCAATCTGCGCGATGCGCGGCGTCAGCATGATCCAATAAGCCTTGATGTGATCGAAATTGTCGAGCATCAGGCGCGAGACGGCGACAGTTTTCAGATCGTCGAAGCCGGTTGGCCGAGGCAGATGCGCGAGGGCGGTGTTCGCCGGGTGAAACTCGAGCGGAATAAAGGTCACGAATCCGTGGGTTTGATCCTGCGTTTCACGGAGTTGAACCAAATGGTCAACGCGCTCTTCGAGCGTCTCCACGTGGCCGAATAGCATGGTCGCATTCGAGCGGAGACCCACTTCATGCGCCGTGCGGGCGATTTGCAGCCACATGCGGCCGCTCACTTTGTGGTCGCAAATAATGCGGCGCACGCGCGGATGAAAAACCTCGGCGCCGCCGCCGGGCAGGGATCCAACTCCCGCTTCTTTCATTTTCACGAGCGTGTCGCGAATGGAAAGTTTTGAAAGGCGCGCGTAGTAGTGCACCTCGACCATGGTGAAAGCTTTGAGATGCACCTGGGGAAAACGCTGCGTCAAGCCGCGAATCAGATCGAGATAGTAATCGAAGGGCAGGTCCGGGTGCAGCCCGCCGACGATGTGAAACTCGGTAGCGCCTTCCGCAACGCCTCGGGAGGCGCGGTGGTAGATTTCTTCGAGAGCGAATGTATAGGCTCCAGGCGAATCGGGTGAGCGGCCAAAAGCGCATAGCTTGCAATGGGCCACGCAAACGTTCGTCGGATTGATGTGGCGGTTGACATTGAAATAGCAGATCTTCCCGTGGCGCTTTTCGCGTACGTGATTGGCAAGCCAGCCGAGAGCGAGCAGGTCGTTCGACTGAAAAAGCGCGAGGCCGTCTTCCGCACTGAGGCGCTCGCCCGCAAGCACTTTCTGTGCGATGGACTCGAGACGGCTATCGGTGATCTGCAATCCTGACATCATATTGTGTCCAGAACATGTTCACTGGATCGGGGTCGAAAAGGCTACGGATGCGTGACGAAGGCCGCAGCGCCCCAGAAAAGCAAGAACAATAAACTAATATAGCCATTTACTGTGAAAAAGGCAGCATTCATTTTGCTGAGATCATTTGGCTTAACGAGCGAATGCTCGTAGGCGAGCAGTGCGGCAACTACAGCGATTCCCACCCAGGCGGGCCACGCAAGATGAAAGGTCGTGGCGAGCCAAACCAGCAGGAACACCATCGTCACGTGCATGGCGCGGGCTACTTGCAGTGCACGAGCGATGCCGAATCTCTTCGGGATTGAAAACAGGCCGGCGGATTTGTCGAATTCGACGTCCTGGCAAGCATAAAAAACGTCGAACCCCCCGACCCAGAGAGTGACCGCGGCGCAAAGAATCAGCATGCGCCAATCGAGCGACCCTCGCACGGCGATCCATGCCGCCGCGGGCGAAATTCCGAGACAAAAACCGAGAACGAAATGCGACCAATTGGTGAAGCGCTTGGTGTAGGAATAAAAAAACAAAACGGCCAGCGCGACGGGAGACAACTTGAATGCGAGAGGGCTCAAGCGCCAGGCAGCAAAAATCAGAACAGCGGATGAAATTGCCGTAAAGAAATAAGCGAAACCGAAAGAAAGCTCTCCCGCCGGGAGTGCGCGGTTCGAGGTACGCGGATTGCGACGATCGTATTCCACGTCCGCAATGCGGTTCATGGTCATAGCGGCGGAACGCGCGCCGACCATGGCAACCACGATCCACGCGAATTGAGTCCACGTCAGGCGCGCACCTGCCGCACGCGTGGCGAGAAGCGCTCCGACCAGCGCGAAGGGCAGCGCAAAAACGGAGTGCTCGAATTTGATCATTTCGAGCACGGTGCGGATGCGGTTTTTGGGTTTGTGTGCGGTCATGAGCGCAAATTTAGCAGGCGCGCTAGGTTCTCTTTCCCGGCGGACCGCCCTGCCAGCGATATTGCTTTTCCTGAGCTAATCCAACTTGGGCGAGCACGCGGTAAGCGAATTGTTCGACCAGGTCGTTGATGTTTTGCGGCGCGTAGTAAAAAGCGGGCATGGCTGGCATGACGGTTGCGCCAGCGTCGTGAACGCGCAGCATATTTTCAAGATGAACGCGGTTCAGGGGAGTCTCTCGGAGGCATAGCACCAGCGGCCGCCGTTCTTTCAGACACACATCTGCCGCCCGAGTGAGCAGATCGTCGGCAACACCCGCGGCGATGGAACCCATGGCACCGGCCGAGCAGGGCACAACAACCATGGCGTCCACGATGGCACTGCCGGAGGCAATGCTCGCGCCGATATCCTTGTTGGGCAGATATTCGATTTTTTTCGCAGTGCCGCCGACAATGAGCGAAGGCAATTGCTTGGCATGCGCGGCGACCACGTTGAGTTCGGTTGCGAGCAGACGCAAGGCAGCATCGCTCGCCACGAAGAAAACGTGGCCGACGCGCTTATCGGCATCGAGAATCCGCAAAACGGCACGTGCATAGAGTGCGCCGCTCGCGCCAGTGACTCCAACGGTGATCACGTGGTCTTGTGTTTTATTCATTCCGGGAGACCGAATAAGAAGTCTAGGTGGGCAGTTTCGGGGAAGTCAAGGAGCCGTCAACAGCGCAGGACAGCGAATTTTCAGGACTCAACAGCTTTTGAGTGTAATTGGAAAATGGTTCCGGGACTTGGACTCGAACCAAGATTTTAGGCTCCAAAGGCCCACGTGCTACCAATTGCACCATCCCGGAATGGAAATAAAAGTGTAGCAGACAACCTGCGAATTTGTTCCCGGTGAGCGTGCAAGTCTTTCCGCGGTTTGCTGGCGGGCAATCAATTTGTTACGCTTCGTAGCGCGCGAAGTTCGGAGAGGTGTCCGAGCGGTTTAAGGAGCACGCTTGGAAAGCGTGTGTTGGGGAAACTCAACCGTGGGTTCGAATCCCACCCTCTCCGCCAAAATTTTGTTAAAGGGCGGTTTTTATAGCCACTTAGCGGGTAGGCGGGTAACGCCAGGGTAACTAGCATTTAGCCAAAAAGTCCTCTCGGACAGGTATTAAAAGGGAGAGGACAAAATGGCCGTTCCAAAAGTACTCGTTTTGGTAAGACAGCGCGTTGCAGGGAAACGCGCCTACGTTTCTGCGCAGGACGACAAAGGTAAGCTGCTTCAGCTCCCCGGCACCTATTGTCTCCGTTACAACCAGCACGGCAAGTCGCAGTGGCAACGTGTTGGCAGCTTCATTGAGGTGCCCTCCGCGAAACTCGCCTTAGAGCGTCACCTCGCCCGTCTCACGGCGGCGCTGGAGCACGATCTACCCCTTCCAACGCTGAGCGGTCGTTCTGGCCACAGCTGCCAAATGGCGCTCGATGCTTATCTCGCGGCGCGAGTGAGCAAGGGGGAGTCTTCCAGTGGTATCGGTGAGC
>DASZMG010000111.1:0-32747 GCA_035551975.1 Candidatus Acidiferrales bacterium
AAACCGTGGCTTGGCAGACGTCAACGAAGTTAATTTAGACGTAACCTGAACAGTATGGCCCACGTCCCAAAGGTTATGGTAGCGAGCGCACCAGCTCTTTCGATTCCCCTGGAAAAGCGTCGGGGAGGCGAAGAGGAACGAGAACTTGTGCGAATGGCGCAGCGCGGGCAGGAACCCGCGTTCGAGGAACTCGTACGGCGCCACCAGCAGCGTGTTTTTGCGCTGGTCAGCGGCATCCTCCGGCGCCAAGAGGACGTGGAAGACATTGCGCAACAGGTCTTCCTCAAGGTATACCTTTCGCTCAAGAAGTTCGATCAACGTGCGGCTTTTTCGACTTGGCTCTACAAAATTACTGTAAACGAGTGCTGGGACTATCTGAGAAAGAAGAAAGTCCGGCCCCTGGTTTACGAATCGGATTTGTCGGAGGAGCAAGTCTCACGGCTCGATGGCATCGTTTCGGCCGAGCGCGTGGTGCTCGGTGCCAGCGAGCGCGCCGAGGTTAAGGAACTGCTCGAGCACATGCTCGACAAGCTGCCCGAACAGGACCGTCAGTTGCTGGTGTTGAAGGAAATCGAGGGATTTTCGGTGCAGGAGCTGGCCCAGATACTCGATCTGAACGTGAACACGGTAAAGGTACGGTTGTTTCGGGCTCGCGGCCGGATTCTGGAATCGTACCGCCGGCGGCGCGCTCCTGGGGAACAATCCAGGCCGAACTCAGCCACAAATAGGGAGGGCTGATTCATGGAAACGGATAAGCAGCAACAGGCCCTTGCTTGCGCGAAATATGAAGTGCTTTTCGCGGATTATCTGGCCGGCGAATGCGATGCTGCCGGCTCCGCTAAAGTCAAAGCGCATCTGCGCGGTTGCCTGAACTGCCGCACCGCGGTAGAGGAGTCCCGTGCCGGCGCTGCTTTTCTGAATATTTCGACGCCCCTGCTCGAAAAAGGTCCGCAACCTCGTCCCGAATTCCCGCGCGTGACCATGGCTCGAATTCGCGTGGAAGCGGAAGGCGCGGCGGAACGGACAGGATTCTGGCAGCCATTTGTTTCCTTTGCCTGGCGTTTTGCGGCGACTGCCGTTGTGGCGCTGGTTATTCTTTTGACCTACGCGGTGCGCGGTGGTCGTACGCAGCGCCAGCGAGCTATGGTCCAAGCGCCTCTGGCGGACGTTTTTGCTCCCGACCCGACGCGGGTCCCGGCCAATCAGGATGAAATTTTGCTCATGGTAGCGGAGACGGATCATTCCAATGGCAACGACTAAGGCACGCGGCGAGGCAGCCGCTCTGGTGGCCGTGGTTTTTCTGCTGGGCGCATTATTAGGTTTCGTGGGGAATCATTTGTGGGGCGAGCGAGTGTGGGGTATGCGCGACGCCACGCCGCCTCCCAATCATCTTTCGGTGGAACTAACGCAGGAACTTCAGCTAACGCCGGATCAGCAAAAGCAGATGAACGGGATTATTGCCGACACACAGGCGAAGTGGCACGCTCTATACGCTCCCCTCGAGCCTCAGCGCGCCGATATCCGTGAGCAGAGTCACGAGCAGATGCGCAAACTGCTTACACCCGATCAGGTGCCGAAATTTGACGCGTTTATGCGCCGGCTGGATGAACAACGCAAACGCGACGCGGAAAAATCGGCCATTCCCGGACCCGCCCGCTGAGCCGTCCCGGTTACCTTTCCCCGCTCGGCGCGTATAATTCATGGATAGGTCATCGCAACACGCAGGGCTACTGCGCGCAGTTCGAGCGCATTGCGAACCTTAAGTTTGCCTGCTGCCGTTTTTACTGCCGGTGAAAGGTGCTGAATGGCCGAAGCACTCTCATCTCCGATCACATCCGGCAAGTCCCCACAAATTCCCACCATTCGCCTGGAAAATGTGACGAAGACTTACGATTTGGGCGAAGTGCAGGTCCACGCGTTGCGAGGAGTTTCGCTCGAAATCTATCCAGGTGAATTCGTGGCAGTAATGGGTGCTTCCGGTTCTGGCAAGTCCACGCTGATGAATATTCTTGGCTGCCTCGACCGGCCCAGCAAGGGCCGCTACTTGCTGGATGGAGAGGATGTTTCGCAGCTTTCGAAGCGCGAGTTGGCGCGCGTGCGCAGCCATAAAATCGGATTCGTGTTCCAGCAATTCAACCTGCTTTCCCGTACATCGGCGCTTGAAAACGTGGAGTTGCCGACCATTTATGCCGGGGTACCGATGCAGGAGCGCGAGCGTCGCGCCAGGGAATCGCTTAAACGAGTGGGGCTGGCCGAGCGAGCCATGCACTTTCCCTCGCAGCTTTCGGGAGGGCAGCAGCAGCGCGTGGCGATCGCGCGGGCTTTGGTGAACGATCCGGCTATTCTGCTGGCAGATGAGCCCACCGGGAACCTGGACAGCCGTACCAGCGTCGAGATCATGGACATTCTACAGAAGCTGAATCACGAACACGGATTGACGGTGGTGATCGTCACGCACGAGCCGGACATTGCTCAATATGCGAAGCGCGCTCTCGAGTTTCGGGACGGGAAAATGCGCCGCGACGCCGCCATTCAGAATCGCCTGATCGCTTCGGAAGTGTTGCCCACCTTGCCGGCTCTCGACGAAGACGATCTCGAAGCCATCGCGGGTTCTGAGCAAGCCCCAAATCCGAAACCCAGCCCACCCGGTTCATAGTTTTCCGGCAGGAACCGCCTCGTCCCTGTTTCCAGCGGCAGCGATTTTATTCCAGGGCCCTGCCTGCAAGTTTGGCTGCCGCGCAGAATCGCTTTGGCTCTGCCGCGCAAAACCGCGATAATGCTGAAAGCAGCCTCGACGTAAGCCTTGGAAATCGCCAGAGTGCCGGAAACGACGGACAAGCTAAACGCGGCGCCAGTCGAGCCAGCCAGCTCGGACGGCGGCTCCAATGCCGTTGAGACGCGCTCGCTCACCCGGCGTTACGGCGATCTTATCGCCGTCGATCACTTGAATTTTATCTGTCCCAGCGGGGCCATCTTCGGCTTGCTCGGCCCAAACGGCGCCGGCAAGAGCACTCTGATCAAGATGCTTACCACGCTGCTTCCGCCAAGCGAAGGAACGGCGCTGGTGGCCGGACACGACATCGTGCGTGATCCGCGCGCGGTACGAAGGAGCATCGGATACGTTTCGCAGATGCTTTCGGCCGACGGCGACCTCAGCGCGTACGAAAACCTTTCCATTTCCGCGAAGCTCTATGGCGTGCCGCGAGCCGAGCGTGCCGCGCGCATCGAGCACGCGCTGGAGTTCATGGATTTGTCGCACGTCGCCGGCAAGCTCGTAAAGCACTTTTCGGGTGGAATGATCCGCAAACTGGAGATTGCGCAGTCGATGCTGCACCGTCCGCACATCCTGTTTCTGGACGAGCCGACTGTGGGTCTCGATCCGATCGCCAAGCAGTCCGTGTGGCAGAACATTCGCGATCTGTGCGAGGAATTCGGCACCACCATTCTGATGACCACTCACGACATGCAGGAAGCCGACGAATTATGCGAAACAGTCGCCTTCATGCACAGCGGACAGCTCGCGGCCATGGGTTCGCCGGCCACGCTCAAATTGGCGCTCGGAGCGGACGCTTCGCTCGGCGATGTCTTCATTCATTACACCGGCGCCACGATATCCGAAGGAGGAGATTTCAGGGATGCAGCACGCTTACGCAGCACCACACGGCGTCTCGGCTGAAGCTTTTCCTGGAGAAGAGTTCACGCGGCAGACGCTGGCCGTTGCCGAAGCCGACATCCGGAAGCTGATCCACGACCCCGTGGAACTGTTTACGCGCATGGTTCAGCCGGCGCTTTGGCTGCTGATTTTCGGAGAAGTGTTTACGCGCATTCGAGCTATTCCTACCGGTGGCATTCCCTACATCGACTTCATGACGCCGGGCATCCTGGCGCAGAACGTGCTCTTCGGCGCGATTTTTTATGGGATCTCGCTCATCTGGGAACGCGACCTCGGTATCGTGCACAAGTACCTGGTGAGTCCCGCTTCACGCGTCGCGCTGGTACTCGGACGCGCTATCTCGTCTACCGCGCGAGCTGTGTCCCAGATGGTTCTGGTTTACATACTGGCTATCGTTCTCCGGATTCACTTGCGGTTTGATCCTCTCTCGCTCGCCGGAGTCGTTGCCGCGGTGATGCTCGGCGCCGCGGTGTTTTCGACTTTTTCACTGATTGCCGCCTGCATCGTGAAATCGCGCGACCGCTTTATGGGCATCGGCCAAGTCTTGACGATGCCACTTTTCTTTGCCAGCAATGCAATTTATCCGTTGAGCATGATGCCCGGATGGTTGCGCGTGTTTGCGAGATTCAATCCTTTGAGCTACCAGGTAGACGCCCTGCGACGCCTGATGGTAGTAGGCGGCGTTAGTTCGTTCGGTCTTCCATTTGATTTCTTTGTGCTCGGGCTCGCTTTCGTTTTGCTGATTGCGATTGCCGCGCGCCTGTATCCCAAAATCATCATTTGAGCTGCGAGCTTGTTCCCATCCGAAGAGCGGGAGTAACATGGACGCTCTCATTTCAATGGCAATTGCAGCGAGGAGGGCGCCATGGCGAATCCTAAGGTTCTGATCCTCACCGGCGATGCAGCCGAATCACTGGAAGTGATGTATCCCTACCAGCGGCTGAAGGAAGAGGGGTATGAAGTGCATATCGCCGCCCCGGCAAAGAAAAAGCTGCACTTTGTCGTGCACGATTTCGAGCCGGGATACGATACCTATACGGAAAAGCCGGGTTACAGTTGGGACGCCGATATCGCTTTTGCCGATGTGAACCCGGCGGACTACGCGGCGCTCGTGATCCCCGGCGGGCGAGCGCCGGAGTACATTCGCAATGACAAGGATGTGCAGAAAATCATTCGCCACTTTTTTCAGCAGGAAAAGCCGGTGGCTCAGCTTTGCCATGCCGCGCTGGCTTTGGCCGCGGCGGGCGTTCTGAACGGACGCAAAAGCGCGGCTTATCCCGCGCTGGAATGCGACGTCGCCGCCGCCGGCGGGAAATTCGTCAATTCGGAAGCCGTCGTCGATGGCATGATGGTTTCCGCCCGGGCCTGGCCGGACCACCCTGCGTGGATGCGAGAATTCATTCAGATTCTGAAAAAAAGCGCTCCGGTCGTTCAGCATCAGACCAGTGCGGCCGTGTCCTAGCTTCTTGCGCCAGCCTCAAAGTCCGATTCAAAGCGGAAGCTGTGCAGGGACTTTCCTGACCTTCTTGCTAAGCCTACGGAAATTGGAACTTTTTTTGATCGTATAGCAATAACCCTGATGGGCAAACGAGCATCTATGAACATCGGGGTGCGGCGTCCAATAACAGTGCGGGGGAAGAGTTGCCTTCAACCAAGGCCGTTGGAAAAGAGTATCGGCTAGCTATCTTTCAGCTTCTTATAGTTTTGCTAATTTTCATTGCCGTGTCGGGCTGTGGCGGATCGAGTGCCACGACCGTGACATCCGTTTCTATCACGCCTTCATCCGCGACAGTGGCTCCTGGCACGCAGGCTGATTTCACGGCTACGGTGAACCTGGCCAATAGCAGCACCACGACAAGCACCAGCACCGCCGTCACTTGGGAGGTGAATGGAGTCGCGGGCGGAAATTCCACCATTGGCACCATCTTGTCATCCACCACGGACAATGAAGTGGGAATTTATACGGCTCCAACGGTCGTCCCGACCACCAACAACGGGCAGGTCAACATCACAGCGGTCGCGCAGCAGACAAACACCACCACCACGACCAGCAGCAGCAACACTACGAACACGGTGACTTCCAATACCGCTACAGTAACGGTAGCTGTGACCCTGGGCTTTTCCATCAGTCCCACTGTCGCCAGCGCAGCAGCGGGCCAAACGGTGCAGTTCTCCTCGATCCTGAATGGAGTGACCGACGTGCACACCGTCTGGACGGTCGCTTCCTCTACTGCCGGTAATCCTGGCTCCATTGTCGCGTCGACCGGACTTTACACTGCGCCGCTCGTTCCGCCGTCGGGGAATTCCATCACCATTACCGGAACCGATGGCTCGAACTCTGCGAGCGAAACGATTACGGTTACCTACTCCGATCATTCGCTCACCGGGCCTTACGCTTTTTCCTACACCGGAAACAATCAGTTGGGTTTTTCCGCCGTGGCGGGGAGCTTCGTTGCGGACGGGAATGGAAATATTGAAAGCGGAGTAGAGGATACCAGCAACTTTCAGGCCGGCGTCACTACCGAGGTGGCTTTTACCGGCAATTATGTCGTCAATACCGACGGCACGGGCAGCGTGAACCTGACCAACGGCAGCACCTGGCGCTTTGTTCTCGCTGGAAATCAACATGCCGTCATTTTGCGCAGCGATGTGGCCAATACCGGCAGTGGCGCTATGGATCAGCAAACCGTGTTGACAAATTCGCCCTCATTGATCGCCGGGGCATATGTCTTCAGCGGCTCAGGCGCGCATTCCACCACGTTCGGAGTGTTGGCCATGGGGGGTAGGTTCAATGCCGACGGAGCGGGAAATATTCCGGCGGGCAGCAACATTCTCGATTTGAACGATGCGGGTACCATCACAACCTCCGATACCAGCCTAAGTGGATCCTACCTGTTCGATCCGAATTTTCCCGGCTCAGGCCGTGGCACCCTTATGATTACCAGCACGGCGACTGGTTCACGGCAGTTCGCCTTTTACGCCGTGAATTCAAGCCAAATCAATCTGATCGAAATCGATCGTAGCGTCTATTTTGTAGGCCATGCCTTTGGCGCTCCTGCCGGAGCCCCGTTTTCGGCCTCGAGTCTGGCGGCAGCGGGTTATGTATTTACAGCAGGAGGCAATTCCACCACCGGCGCCTATGCCGCCGCAGGGCTCTTTACGTCCAATGGCGCCGGCAACATGACCGGCGGTGCGTTTGACGCAAACAATGCCGGAACAATTCAAAATAATGTAACGCTCACTTCGTGCGGATACTCGGTTGAACCAAACACCGGTCGCGTCGATCTCAAGCTGTGCGGCGCCGGCACCAGCGAGTTCGCCGTTTACCCCACTTCTCAAAATTCTGCCGAGATGGTTGAGATCGACTCCACCGCTATTTCGAGCGGTATTGCCTATCAGCAGCAAAGTCCCTCCACCACCGCTCCCAGCGGAAATTTCGCGATTGTGCTTGCAGGGCAGGGCATTTTTCACAATGCGCCGAGCTCGTATCAACAGGACGTCGATGGCCAGATGGTACTTTCCAGCGGCAGTTTCACCAGCGGGAATCTGGACATCAACAATTTCAATGGAGTATTCGCCCGAGATCCTGTCAATACTGGAAGCACAACCAGCGGTACGACTACCACGCCTTTGAGTTCTTTTGCCGCCCCTGGCTCCAATGGGCGCGGAACGGCTGTGATTACCGGAACAAATCCCGCGGTCAGCTACAAGCTTGTCTATTACGGCGTTAATGCCACTACCACTTTGCTCCTGGATCAGGATTCGGGATTCGTGCTGAACGGAGTGCTGCTCACGCAATTTTAGTTTCGCGATTCAAATACTGCTCTATTGTTAATCTCAAATCGCGTCGGTCCACGGGGACGTTCGTACTCTTATGCGCCTTGACACATTTCGCCTGACCGGCCCATTGCACTCCTCCCTTCGCGGCTCCTAAGATAAGTAAGCAACCTGCAGCCGCGCTGCCCGCCGTGAAAAGCTGCCGAATGTTGTGTGGTCTTAGGGGATTCTTGTCTCGATGAGACGTTATCGTGGTCCGATCACCGATCATTTCGACGGCTCCTATTTCTACAACCCCTACTATCCGAATGATCCGAACCAAGGCCCGCGGCGCTGGGAAGTGCTGCGCTGGCTGGCCACGCGCAAGGTTGGCCCCTGGCCGGCCTGGACCGAATTGAAACCTGGCCCACGCCCTCCCGAGCGTGTCGACGCTCCCGAGTTTCACGCTACTTTCGTGGGACATTCTTCGCTGCTGCTGCAACTGGATGGCTTCAATATCTTGTGCGACCCGCACTGGTCGGAACGCGCCAGTCCGGTGAGTTTCCTCGGTCCGCGCAGACACTGCCCGCCGGGCCTGAAGTTCGAAGATCTCCCGCCCATCGACGTAGTGCTGGTCTCACACGATCATTACGATCACTTCGATGTTCCGACGCTGCGGCGCATGGCCAGCGCCTGGAATCCGCATTTTGTTGCTCCCCTGGGTGTTCGCGCTCGACTCGCGAAGCATGGCATTTCCACCGGAGCGGAAGCTACCGAACTTGATTGGTGGCAAATGGTTTCAATTTCGCCCGAGCTCACGGTGACGTCCGTACCGGCCAGGCATTTTTCCGGCCGCGGGTTGGCGGACCGCAACCGCACCTTGTGGTGCGGCTACGTGATTCAAGGTTCGTTTGGCGCAGTCTACTTCGCGGGCGATACCGCCTACGGTCCTCACATCGCCGAAATAAAAAGGCGCTTTCCTCGGATTCGCGTCGCTTTTTTGCCGATCGGCGCTTTTAAGCCGCGCTGGTTTATGGGCGCATTCCATCTTTCTCCTGAGGAAGCCCTGCGCGCCCACACGGAGCTTGGAGCCGAAACCAGCATCGCCATTCACTTTGGGACTTTTGCCCTTGCTGACGACGGCCAGCGGGAACCCCTCGACGAACTTCAGCGCGCCCTCGATTCCGCTGGCGAACCAAAGCCGCAATTTTGTATTCTAACTCCCGGCGAATCGAAGCACTTCGCGCAGGAACTGACAACCTCCACTTAGAGAGATTCAATGGAAAATTTCAAAACCGAAGTGCGTGATGGCATGCGCATCGATTGGGATGTGCCCATCAAGATGGAAGACGGACTGGTGCTTCGCGCCGATGTGTACCGGCCGCTCGACGAGAGCAAGAAATATCCGGTTATTTTGACCTATGGCCCCTACGGCAAAGGCCTCGCGTTTCAGGATGGCTACACAGCGGCTTGGGACCAGATGGTTCGGAATTATCCCGATGTCGCTGCTGGTTCCTCGAACAAATATCAGAACTGGGAAACGGTGGATCCCGAAAAGTGGGTGCCCGACGGGTATATCTGCGTGCGCATCGACTCGCGCGGCTGTGGCCGCTCTCCGGGATACGTCGACCATTATTCGCCGCGCGAGACCAAGGATTTTTACAACTGCATCGAATGGTGCGCCGTTCAGTCCTGGTCGGACGGGAAAATTGGACTCAATGGAATTTCCTACTACGCCATAAACCAGTGGGATGTCGCTTCGCTGCAGCCGCCGCATCTGATGGCCATGTGTATCTGGGAGGGTGCCGCCGAGTGGTATCGCGACATGACCCACCACGGCGGCATCGTCTGCACTTTCTGGGCTCATTGGCAGGATTCTCAGGTAAAAAGCGTGCAGTACGGGCTCGGCGAGCGCGGCAAGCGTAGTTGGGTTACCGGTGAACTGGTTTCCGGCCCGGAAACGCTTCCACAGGAAGAATTGGACCGTAATCGCTGCAAGCTGGGAGATGAAATCGTTGCGCATCCGCTGGACGATTCCTACTACGCAGATCGCTCGCCCGCGTACAAGAAGATCAAAACGCCTTTTCTTTCCACGGGCAATTGGGGCGGCCAGGGACTTCACCTGCGCGGAAACGTGGAAGGTTTCGTCAATTCGGCATCCACGCAGAAATGGCTCGAGCTGCATGGCCGCGAGCATTGGACCGAGTTTTATACCGACTACGGTGTCGGACTGCAGAAGAAGTTCTTTGATTATTTCCTCAAGGGAAAAAAGAACGGTTGGGATACCGAGCCTCGCGTCCAGCTTTTAATTCGCCACGTCGACAAATTCGTGCCGCGCGGAGAAAACGAATGGCCGCTGGCGCGCACGCAATGGACGAAATTTTATCTGAATCCGGACGATATGGGCTTGAGTGACAAGCCAGTGGAGAGAGAAAAGAAATTGGAATACGAGACGATGAGGGAAGGACTCACGTTCACATCCGCGCGGCTAAAGACTGAAACGGAGTTCACCGGACCGAGCGCCGCCAAGCTCTTCGTCTCATCGGAAACCAAAGACGCCGATGTCTTCGTTATTTTTCGTGTATTCGCTCCAGACGGAAAGGAAGTCGTTTTTCAGGGGGCCATCGATCCGCACACGCCGGTCGGGCAAGGTTGGCTCCGCGCCTCGCATCGCAAACTCGATCCCGCCAAGAGCAAGCCATATCGTCCCTATCACACTCACGATGAGATGCAGTCGCTTACTCCGGGCAAGCCCGTCGAGCTCGATGTAGAGATTTGGCCCACCTGCATTGTCGTTCCCGCCGGCTATCGCATCGCGTTCACCTTGCGTGGTAGCGACTACGAGTATCCCGGCCCAGGCATAATTCTGCCGCCGCATAGTATTGAGATTAAGGGTTGCGGCCCGTTTGTTCACGACGAGCCACGCGACCGCCCCATGGGAACCTTCGGTGGCAAGAACGCGCTGCATTTCGGAGCGAACCAGCAGAACTATGTTCTGCTTCCCGTGATTCCGCCAAAAACGGCTAAGTAGAATTTCATTACAGAGGACCTGCGGATCCTTAGAGAAGCGCAGCCTATTTCGCAGGCTTGCCCCCAGTTTTACCCTGGATCACTGCGTCGAAGAACAGGCCCAGCAGGTGCCTTGTGTCGCCATCCGGCAGCGTTTTGGAATCGACCAGGTGCTCAAGCAGCAGCGCATTCGAAAGAGCGCCCAGGCCGGTAGCGGCCCCGGTGCAGGAAAGCGGAAGACTCCGGCCCAGATCCTTCATCACTCCGCGCAGGATGTCCCCTCCGCAGCAGCGCAACTTCTGTTGCCTTACGCGCAGGCGCGCATGCGCCTCGGGGTGACGAATCGCGAATAGTTTGAATTCCAGCGACAGCAGCGCGAGGTTGCGATTCTTGGCCAACTGCGCGTAGTGCTCGCGCAACGCGCGAATGCGCTTAGTGGGAGTATCTTGCTCGCGGAGCAGGGAATTGATCTCCTTGATTCGCCCGCCGATCCACTGCTCGATGAGCGCAAGAAAAATATCTTCTTTGCTTTCGAAGTTCGCGTAGAAAGCTCCGCGCGTGTAGCCTGCCGACGCCGCAATATCTTCCAGGCGCGCCGCTTCAAAACCTTCCCGCGCGAATATCCGCTCGGCCGCTTCAAGAAGTTTTCTGCGAGTGGCTTCGGTGCGCGCTCGCTGCTTCGAAATGGCCGGACCTTTGCTCTTGTGGATCCGTATTGTCGCTGGGGCTGGTTTCATGTCGCCAACCTAAGAGGCGCTTGCATCTTTACAGGATACATACACGCATGTATATTAGTTTATCATGCCTTTCGCTTACAAGAGGCGTAAATGGCTGCCGTAGCTGCGCCGCTGGATATGGCCACCTGGCGGCCGCGCTACAATCCCTGGCTGATCGCGCTTACCGTCACCTTGGCCACTTTCATGGAAGTTCTCGACACTTCCATTGCCAACATCGCCTTGCCGCATATTGCCGGAAGCTTTGGCGCCAGCTCGGATGAATCCACCTGGGTCCTAACCAGCTATCTCGTTTCGAATGGAATTGTTCTTCCCATCAGCGCCTGGCTGGCTACACGATACGGCCGCAAGCGCTTCTATATGTCCTGCGTCGCACTTTTTACCATCAGCAGTTTCATGTGCGGATTGGCGCCAAGTTTGGGCTTGCTGGTTTTCTTCCGTATTTTGCAAGGCGCGGGAGGCGGTGGGTTGCAGCCCAGCGAGCAGGCTATTCTCGCCGACACTTTTCCCCCGGCAAAGCGCGGCATGGCTTTTTCGATTTACGGCATGGCAGTGGTTGTGGCTCCTGCGATTGGTCCCACCCTGGGTGGGTGGATCACCGACAATTTCAGTTGGCGCTGGATTTTCTATATCAACGTTCCCATCAGCTTGCTATCGCTGTTCCTCACCCACAAACTCGTGGAGGATCCGCCCTACCTTAAAGTCGAGCAGCAGCGCCGCAAGAACGTGAGCATCGACTACATCGGCCTCGGCCTGATTTCTCTTGCTGTCGGGTGTCTGCAGATGACCCTCGACAAAGGTCAGGAGCTCGACTGGTTTGCGTCGCACTGGATTGTCATCGGCACCACGGCAGCGATCATCGTTTTCATCATTTGGCTGTTTTGGGAATGGCGCCATCCCCATCCGGTGGTTGAATTGAAGCTTTTGAAAAATCGCAATCTGGCCACCGCCGTTTTCTTCATGTTCAATCTTGGCTTCGTGTTGTACGGCACCACCGTGCTGATTCCGCAATTCCTCCAGCTACTATTGGGGTATCCGGCGGTAATGGCGGGAGAGGCTTTGGCCGGAGGTGGGTTCATCATGATGCTGATGATGCCTCTGACTGGCGCGCTGGTTTCGCGTGTGGACCCGCGCGGATTAATGTCCTTCGGCTTTGCCGCCACAGCTACGGCGCTCTATTACATGGCCACGCATTTAACTCTCGGGGTCGACTTTAAAACCGTGGCCTTGCTGCGCGTCTACCAGACCATGGGCCTGGCGTTTATCTTCATCCCATCGAACGTGCTTTCGTATGTGAACATTCCGCGCGAGGCTAACAATCAGGTCTCGAGCATGATCAACTTCGTGCGCAATATCGGCGGAAGCATCGGGATTGCCCTGGTGAGCACCTACATCACCCGCCAGTCCCAAGTTCGGCAAGCATACCTGTCCGCGAATCTGCGCAACACTAATCCGCAATTCCGCAACATGGTCAACGGCATCAGCTCTACTCTGCGCGCACACGGTCTCAGTCCGGGCCAAGCGCTTAGCCAAGCCTACGCACGGATTTCGCTCATGGTCCAGCAGCAGGCCACTGCGGTCGCCTACAAGGATGCCGTGTCCGTGTTGGCCGTTCTGGTGGCTTTTCTGATTCCTTTGACCTTCATTATGAAGCGTCCGCCCGCACACAGCGCCGCGCCACCCATGCACTAATCGCTTCTGCTTTTCTGCTTCGCTCCATCGATCAGTGACAATTGGTCTTTTGCCTTCGGGTATGTCACGCGCGCGCCTTCGACGCGTGCAAAAGGGGTCAGCGTATGTTCCTTCGGCGCAGCATCGCTAATGATCTCCAGCACGTCCACCCCACGCGACAGAAGTACATCGGATACAAGCGACCGGTGACACCGCCACGGAACCGCCTCCGCGCACATCAGGGCCGTACGCTTTTGTGCCGCCAGTCGAATCGCCGCCTCAAGCGCGGTATTGAATTCCGGCGTCTGCATGTAATCGGCATAGCCGCGAAAACTTTCATTCCGCCAGCCGAGATTCACCGAATCCTTTCGCGGATGCCGCAACCCGCCGAGCGCCTTCATATGTACGTAGTCAATGTCCGCTTGCGCGAGCGAGGCAGCCAGCGCTTCGCTGCTGAACTGGGGATTACGCCGAGATTTGGGGATGGTCCGGATGTCGATGAGCTGTTTTACGCCGTTTGCACGCAGCAGTTCGATAAATTCCTCGATCGGGCGTGTGGAGTGACCAACGGTGAAAATAGTAAGTGGCTTCGTTCGCGAAATAACCATGCTCTGTTCCCGGTCCGGCACTTCACATCATATCCGGATGTTCCAACGTTGCACATTTCGCTTCTTTCGCCGCAGTGACACGGCGATAATAGGGCGTCTGCGGATTGCCCCGCTTGGACCAGGTCCGAAGCCGCATCCACATCCAAACGCTCATGGCGGAAATTAGCACACTCTTCTGGGATAACGGCGGTGTCATCCTCACCAACGGATGGGATCGCGACTCACGTAAGAAAGCGGTCGAAGAATTTCATCTGGACTGGGATGATTTCGAAGACCGCCACGAGTTGATGCTCGATGCCTTTGAAAAAGGTGAAATTACTCTCGACGAATATCTGCGGCGTACCGTTTTTTATCGCCGGCTGCCCTTTAGTATTGAAGAGTTCAAGCAGTTCATGTTCGGCCAGTCGCAAGCCATGCCCGAATCGCTCGCTTTCCTCGCCGAACTCGTGGAAAAGAAGAAATATCCACTGGCTGCGCTCAACAATGAAGCCACGGAAATTAATGAATACCGCATCCAAAAATTTCATTTGCGTGACTACTTCGGCGCGTTTTTCAGTTCATGCTATCTTGGCCTGCGCAAACCCGGAGCTGAGATCTACACGAAGGCACTCAAAATCACGCAGCGCGAACCCGCAGAAACTATTCTGATTGACGACCGTGGTCTTAACCTGGAATGTGCCCGTGAACTGGGTATGAACACCGTCTTGTTTCGTAATGTCGCCCAGCTTCGCGACGATCTAAACCGCTTCGGCATCACCGCCGGCTGAAATCCCAGGAGAATATTCAATGGAACTTGGAATGATTGGGTTGGGGAAGATGGGTGGATTCATGGTCGAGCGCCTGGTGCGGGGCGGCCATAAGGTAATCGGGTTCGATCGTGACGCAACCGCGGTTCAGCGCGTAACCGAAAAGGGCGCGGGCGGTGTCGATTCACTGGAGAAATTGCTCGGCACACTCAAAGCCCCCAGGGCAGTGTGGCTCATGGTGCCGGCCGGCGCTCCCGTCGATCAGACCATTGATCTCCTCACGCCTCATCTTTCGCCTGGAGACACCATCATCGATGGTGGCAACTCCTACTATCGCGATTCGATGCGCCGCGCCGCAGCGTTGAAAGAAAAGAAATTCAATTTTGTGGACTGCGGCACCAGCGGCGGTGTCTGGGGACTCGCTGAAGGCTACAGCATGATGATCGGCGGCGATTCCGACGTCGTCGATCGTCTCTCGCCTATTTTCAAAACCTTGGCTCCGGGCCCCGACAAAGGCTGGGGACGTGTCGGCCCCGCCGGCGCTGGCCATTTCGTGAAGATGGTTCACAACGGGATCGAGTACGGCATCATGCAGGCGTATGCGGAAGGTCTTGACCTGTTCCGCCACAAAAAAGAATTTGGATTGGATCTTTTGCAGATTGCGAAGATCTGGCAATACGGCAGTGTCGTTCGCTCCTGGTTGCTCGATCTTACAGTCGATGCGCTCTCCAAGAATCCCGGCCTTGAAGGCATCGGCGCCTATGTCACCGATTCCGGTGAGGGCCGCTGGACCGCCGTTGAAGGAATTGAATTGGGCGTGCCGTTGCCGACTTTAAACGGCGCGCTCGACGCCCGTTTCCGCTCGCAGGATCCGGAGCCCTTCGCCAACAAGATACTCGCCATGATGCGTCACGAGTTCGGCGGACACGCCGTAAAGACCGCCGCGAAAGATTAGAAGCGGTCCACTATGAACATGGATGAGCGTGTCTATTCGACTCTCGACGGTCTGAGCCGCGCAGCTCTCGACGAGTTGCTGCGCATCCTGAAAGAGTCCATCGAGCAGCGCGGCCGTTTTGCCATTGCTCTTTCCGGCGGACACACCCCAGCGAGGCTCTATTCTTTATGGGCAGAGGTGGATAACAAGACCCACAAAACGCCTTGGGAGAAAGTGCACCTGTTCTGGGGCGACGAGCGCTACGTTCCACTGGATGATCCACTGAGCAACTACCGTATGACACGCGAAGCGCTGCTTTCCCAGGTTCCCGTACCCGAAGCGAACGTCCACCCGCTGCACACCTATCTGCCTACGGCTCAGGAAGCGGCACAAGAGTACGAGGCTGAGCTGCGCAAATTCTTCGGCAATGATCCGCCGGCTTTCGACCTGCAGTTGCTTGGGCTCGGCGGAGAGGGCCATACCGCCTCGTTATTTCCCGACTCACCCGCTCTCGAAGAAAAGCGGCGTTGGGTCGTCGCTGTGGAAGCGCCGGTGAATCCTTCGCGGCGTCTTACATTTACGCCCCGGGTTCTGAATTGTGGCCGGAATACATTTTTCCTGGTCGCGGGCGCCGATAAACGCGAAATTGTCGCTGCACTTCGCGCCGAGCGTGATCCAGCTCACAGCAAGTATCCAGCCGCCCGCATCAATCCCGCCGGCCCGGTACTCTGGTTCCTCGACGACCGTGCTTGCGCATTGCAACCGTGAGTCTTGCTTGAAACGAAGCCTGACTCCGGCCGTCTAACGCCTGCATCCAGCCCCCAATCCAAAGCTCTTGTGATGGGTACTGGTCGCTGAATTCCTGGGCACATGCTTCTGATCGTTTCGTGGTTTTTTCGACGGCGAACGGTATCATAATAGGCTCAGTTTATATTCACGTCTCAGTTACCTCTGAGGCGCTCAGCAGCATTTTCTGGGGAAGGAACACTCGCAAATACCGATGCCTCAGTTGGCGAATAATTGTGTTCGGCTCTTGGCGTTGCCGCTGCTGATTCTTGTGGCAGGGTGTAGCGTCAAGACGGCTCAGACCGCGCCTCCCATTCAGGCCGTGCCGGTCACGGTCGCGAAAGCCGTGCAAAAGACCATCCCCATCGACCTTACCGCAATTGGATCGGGCGAAGCCTACACCACTGTCTCCATCAAAGCGCAGGTGAATGCTACGCTCGAAGAGGTGCATTTCACGCAGGGAGATTTCGTCAAGAAGGGCCAGTTGCTCTTTACTCTCGACGCTAGGCCGTTCCAGGCCGCTGTTGACCAAGCCGAGGCAAGCCTCGCTCGTGACAAAGCGCAGGCCCAGCTGGACCAGGTGCAGGCCGAGCGTTATCAGAAGCTTCTCGATGCAGGCGTTACCCCTCGGGAACAGTACGATCAGATGAAAGCTACAGCGGAAGCGCAACAGGCCTTGGTTCGCGCGGACGAAGCCGCGCTCGAACAAGCCAGGCTCCAGCTTCAATATTGTTCGATCTATTCTCCAATCGACGGCCGCACTGGTGCACTCGGCGTCACGCCGGGAAATCTCGTAAAGCAAAATGATGTGCCGATTTTGGTGGTAATTGCCCAGGTCAGCCCCATCTACGTGGATTTTTCCGTGCCGGAGCAATACCTCGCTCCAATTAAAGAGTTCATGGCCAAGAACCGCCTGAAAGTCCAAGCCATCGCTTCCGGCGATACCCAAGCCGAAACTGGTTTTTTGAGCTTCGTCGACAATACCGTTGATAACACCACCGGAACCATCAAGCTAAAATCCACATTTGCGAATCCTGACCATCGTCTCTGGCCGGGGCAGTTCTCCAACGTTTCTCTGCGCCTCGCGCAGCAGGAAAACGCCACCACTGTGCCATCGCAGGCCGTGCAGAACGGACAATCCGGCGACTTCGTCTTTGTCGTTACTTCCGATTCGAGCGCCGAACAGCGTCCCGTTACCGTAGCCCGAACCGTCGCCGGCGATTCCGTCATCTCCAAGGGACTTCGGCCCGGCGAAACCGTCGTCACCGATGGACAGCTTCGACTCATTCCCGGCATTAAAGTTCAGGTGAGAAACAGCGCAGCCGGCAGCTAAGAAATTCCATGAATATCGCCGCGCCATTCATTCGCCGCCCGATCATGACTACGCTGGTCATGGCGGCGATTCTTCTTTTCGGCATCATCGGCTATCGCGCGCTAGCCGTCAGCGATCTACCCAACGTCGACTATCCCACGCTTCAGGTTTCCGCCACGCTACCCGGCGCGAATCCGGACACCATGGCCTCGGCAGTCGCCACCCCGCTCGAAAAGCAATTCTCAACGATTGCTGGCATCGATTCCATGACCTCGACCAGCACCCTGGGCAAATCCCAGATCACTTTGCAATTCGATCTGGACCGCAAACTCGACGGCGCCGCACAGGACGTGCAAGCCGCCATTGCGCGCGCCGCGCCGCAACTTCCGCCGAACATGCCCACGCCGCCGACCTATAACAAGGTCAATCCGGCGGATCAGCCCATCCTGTTCCTCGTGGTCAGCTCGCCCACGCTCCCGCTCTACACGGTGGACCAATACGCGGAAACTCTGTTGGCCCAGCGCATCTCCATGGTCAAGGGCGTCGCGCAGGTGATGATTTACGGCTCGCGCAAATACGCGGTGCGCATTGAACTCGATCCTCAGGCACTCGCATCGCGGCAGATCGGCATTGACGAAGTTACTGCGGCGGTGCAGGACGCCAACGTCAACCTTCCCACCGGCACTTTGTATGGTGAGCACCGCGCTTTCACTCTTCAAGCCAATGGGCAGTTAACCCATGCCTCCGAATATCGTCCGCTGATCGTTGCTTACCGCAATGGCTCGCCCGTGCGCCTCGAGGAACTCGGCAAGGTTCTGGACAGTGTTCAGGACGACAAGGTTGCGAACAACGACAATGGCGTCCCGGCGATTGTTCTCGCCGTGCAGCGCCAGCCCGGAACCAATACGGTGGAAGTAGTCGATTCGATCAAGAAAATCCTGCCGCAGTTTCACGCCATACTTCCGCCCTCGGTTTCTCTGAACATTGCTTATGACCGCTCTCAGTCCATCCGTGCTTCTGTCGACGACGTGAAATCCACGTTGTTTCTGGCCATCGCGTTGGTGGTCCTGGTGATTTTCCTCTTCCTGCGCAATCTCTCCGCCACCGTGATTCCCAGCATTGCCTTGCCCATGTCCATCGTCGGGACATTCGCCGTGATGTACGAGCTTAACTATACGGTGGACAATCTTTCGCTCATGGCCCTTACGCTTTCCGTGGGCTTCGTCGTCGATGACGCCATCGTCATGCTCGAAAACATTGTGCGCCACATGGAAATGGGCGAAACCGTGCGCAACGCTGCGCTGCTCGGCGCGCGCGAAATCGGATTCACCATCGTTTCCATGACGCTCTCGCTCGCGGCCGTATTCATTCCGGTGCTTTTCCTGGGCGGAATCATTGGCCGTTTGCTGCACGAATTTTCCGTCGTGATCATGGCGGCCATTCTGGTTTCAGGGTTCGTCTCGCTCACATTGACTCCCATGCTCTGCAGCCGCTTCCTGCGTCCGATACGTGAGCAGAAACACGGCCGCCTGTACATGGCGCTTGAGCGATTTTTCGACCGGCTGCTGAAACGCTACGACGTTTCCTTGCAGTGGTCTCTGCGCCACCGCGTGTTCGTCATGGCCATTTCTTTCGTGATTCTGGCCATAACTGTCTGGCAGTTTTACGTTATGCCCAAGGGCTTTTTGCCGGAAGAGGACGCCTCCCAGATATTCGCCTACACAGAAGCGGCCCAGGGAATTTCCTTCGACTCGATGGTGCAACACCAGCGCGAGCTTGCTCAGGTGCTTCTTAACGACCCTAACCGCCAGGAGTTTTTCTCGAGCATCAGCGGCGGCGGGAATTCCGGCTTCATCTGGATGCATATCAAGGATCCCGGTGAACGCCCCGCTATTCCGAGCCAGTCGATGCTCGCCCTGCAGAAAAAATACGGAGATGTGCCGGTATTCGGGGAAATCATTCGCTGGCTCACGCCGCACTTCGCGCACCATCCTAATGTGAACGAAGTGATTGCCGAGCTTCGCCCGAAGTTCGCGCGCATTCCTGGCATTCGCATTTTCATGCAGAATCCGCCGCCCATTCAGATCGGCGGCCAAATGAGCAAGAGCCAGTACCAGTTCACCTTGCAGAGTCCCGACACCGAAGACCTCTACCGTACCTCGGTCGATTTCCAGGAAAAAATGTCCAAGTTGCCTGGCTTGATAGACGTTACCAGCGACCTGCTCGTCACCAATCCGCAGGTGAACGTCAACGTGAATCGCGACAAAGCTTCCGCGCTTGGCGTCACCGCAGCTCAAGTCGAAAATGCGCTCTACACCGCGTACGGACAACGCCAGGTTTCGACCATTTACGCGCCGAACGACGAGTTTTGGGTCGTGATGGAGCTGGAAGATAAGTACCAGCGCGATCCCACCGCTCTCTCGCTTCTGTACATCCGATCGAGCACCGGCGCCTTGGTGCCGCTCAACGCGGTCGCCAATCTGGCCACCAGTGTTGGTCCTCTGAGCGTCAACCATTTGGGCCAGCTGCCTGCGGTGACCATCTCATTCAATCTTCGCCCGGGAACCGCGATCGGCGATGCTGTGAACCAGATCAACCGTCTTGCTGCCGATCTGCCCCAGAGCATCAGCACGCAGTTTCAGGGCGCGGCACAGGCTTTTCAATCTTCGCTCACGGGTTTGGGTGTTCTGCTGTTGTTGGCCATTTTGGTGATCTACATCGTGCTGGGAATTTTGTACGAAAGTTTCATTCACCCGCTCACGATTCTTTCCGGCCTGCCTTCAGCCGCCTTCGGCGCGCTCCTCACCCTCCAGATCTTCGGTTACAGCCTCGATCTTTATAGTTTCGTTGGCATCATTATGCTGATCGGTATCGTGAAAAAAAACGCCATCATGATGGTCGACTTCGCCGTCGAGCGTGAGAAGGAAGGCGACAAGTCCGCGCAGGAGGCGGTCTACGAAGGCTGTCTCATTCGCTTCCGCCCCATCATGATGACCACCATGGCCGCCCTCATGGGCACTCTGCCCATCGCCATCGGCACCGGTGCCGGAGCCGATTCTCGCCGCCCTCTCGGCCTCGTCGTTGTCGGCGGCTTGCTCTTCTCGCAGTTAGTCACTCTGTACCTCACCCCGGTTTTTTACACTTATATGGACAGCTTCCAGAAGTGGCTGGGCCGCCATTTAGGCAAAGCTGCCGGCCACGACAAGCCCGAGTTGGCCCTGCCCGTTTCCGCAGATTGAAATCCATCATCGATATCCTCTTACCTACTTACCCATGAAGTGATTTGGTCGCGCCAACCCAAACCTCTCCTCTTTCGCCGTTCCCGCGAACATCCTGTTCCCGTGTACCATTGACCCAGCCAGCCCTTCGCCCTACGATCATCTTGCCCGGCAAATTACACTAGGCCGGTTTACCTCTTTCATCTCTTCAGGTTACGTGCATATATGAGTCCGTCGTCGGCATGGTCTGAAAATCACCCGAAGGAGTCGCGCTCCGCGGTCAGACGTCGCGGTCAGCGCATGAACTATCGCGTCCCGGTCAGCATTGAATGGGACTGCGACCCAGCGGGAACCTCCTGTCTCGAAACTGGTTTCACGCGCGTGGTCAACGAATATGGCTGCCTGCTCGTCAGCCCCAAAGAGCTGGGCTTGCAGCAGCGTCTTCGCGTCACCAACCTGATTACGCGCGAGCAGACAGCGGCAGAAGTGGTCTGGAAGGGAACCCAGCGTCCAGACGGTTGGGATCTTGGAGTAAAGCTGACTGACTCCATCATGGATTTTTGGGGGATTGGATTCTGAAATGGATTCGGGAAAAGTGGTCGCGCAGGATCAGCCTTCGCCGGCAAATCCTCACACCCAGCCAAGCTCGGGAAGTGCCACTCAGCTTGCCGGTGAGGATCGCCGCCGCAGCCAGCGCGTATTGCTTCGGGTGCGTGCCAGTATTCACGTGGCCATTCAGGGCAAGCCGGTAACGCTGGAGACGCATACTCTGAGCGTCAACGCTCACGGCGCGCTAGTCGCCGTGAAGGAAAATCTTCCTTCCGATACGCGCCTGGTTCTCGAACACGCCGCCACCAAGGAGCGCATGGCCTGCCGCGTAGTGCGCCCCCCGCGGGAAACCTCCGAAGGTTTTCACACCGCTATTGAGTTTGATTCTCCCGACCCCGATTTCTGGAAGATCGCTTTTCCTCCGGCGAACTGGCGCGCCGAAGAGATTTAGCGCCGAGGCGCTGGCAAATACTGTTTCATTCCGGAGCGATTTGTTCGGCGCTGATCTGACCCATTCTAACCAGCCGAATTGTCCCGGCAGCTCTCCCAGTCGGCACATTAAAATCCGCATTAAAATCATTGACGCGCATTTACGGCAGTGCCATGCTGCGCAAACCCTTCCAGAAGTAACTCCCGAAACAACGTACTAGGAGGAGATCATGCAGAGCAGGGAACGGCGCGTTTCGCCACGGAAGGAATGTCTTGTGCCTCTGCGGTTTCGGATTGTTTCCAACGGCAGTGAGCCGTCCCAAAGCGTCTCGCCTGGCGAACCAGTCCGCAAGCTGCCCTTCACTGGAACCTTTGAAGGGCAGGCTGTGAATCTTTCCGAGCGCGGCATCTATTTCACCTCGCCCGAAAGGATGAGCATCGGCCAGCCTCTCGAAATGTATTTCACCATTCCACGCGAATTAACCGGACGCGCTTCCGAGCAGGTGCGCTGTAGCGCGCGCGTGGTTCACGTCGAAGAGCACGCCGATAAGCAGGGTATGTTGGGAGTGGGAGCGGCCGTGGACCGCTTCGAGCCAGTCTCCATTCGCGACTGGGGAAATTGACTTGGCTGTTGCGAGGCGATCGGCCGCCTTGATCTTTATTTTGCCGCTCGCGTCACCGGCACTGTAAAGGTAACTTTCTGCGCGGTCGTATTGTCGAATCGATCCGTCACCTGCACCGCGATGGTGTGTTCGCCTGGCGCCACGTTCGGTAGCTCGAAACGGTAGCTTTCTTTTGGAGCGTCGGAAAGCTCGCCCACAGGAACCATCACCCGCCAGTCGCCAGAATCCAGGCTGTACCCTGCCCGGGCGATCGCATCCGTCGAGCTGACGCCCTGGAATGATACTTTGACATTTCCGCCGTCGGCGTCTGCCCGCAGATTCTCGACCCGCGGCGGTGTATTAGCTACTTCGAACCGGTCGCTCTGCCTCTCGGTCGCAAGCGCCTGATCGGGAGGATTCGACGGCGAATCCGAGGCCACGATTTTCAGGTAATAAGCCCCGTCCGGCATGGAAGTTGTGTCCCACGAATAGTATTTCTGCGTGAGCTTGTCTTTGAGTAGTCGCCAGTTCTGTTCAGCTTCGCCCCGATAATAGATCGCGTACACCAGATCGTCGTCATTGTCGTCGTGCGCGCTCCACAGCACGCTTTGGTAGCCGCGGCCCTCAAATCCCTGCGGCGGTATCTCCACACGCGTGTGCCGCGACACTTCGCTGCCCATGGGCGCCGGAGAATTCGATCCCGGTCCCTGCGGATTCCGCAGCGTTACCGGTGCGGACGTGCCCGGTCCGCTCGGCTGCTGTGCGAATCCCACCACGCGGATTCCCGGATCCTGAAGTGCGATGTCATCGATTACCGGAGCCACATTCTTTGGCTGATACGCCAGGCTTACCCAGGAGATGCCTGGTAGCGCCGCGCCGTCCACGTCGAGAAATGTCAGCTTCCATTGCACAAAGCGAGCCGCCGGCGAGCTCACTTCGTCCGCCCCCGATACCTTATATGGCCCGGCCCACGGGCTCCAATTCTTGTCTGGCCGCGAGGTGTTGCCCGAGCGCACGTAAAAGGCCACTTTGTCTTTCATGGCGCCGTTCTCGCCCCACCAGGTCAGTCGCCCCCAGTGCGAAAAAATCTTGGCGTCGAACGCATCGGATTCGAAGCTTCCGCCCGAGTCATATCCTGGACCCAGCGTAAAAATCTTTCCGGCGTTCGCGGTCGCCGCGAAAATCTTTCCGCCTTCTCCCGGCAGCAGGCTCGTTACCTGCGCGGATTCCGGCTTCGCCACCGTCGAGTAGATCTGGTCGCCCTCGAGTTCGATGATCGAGCCCTTATCTCCGGTCCCCACGAGAATCTTTCCGCTTGGCGTCAGGCACAGCGAATAAGCCAACTCGTCGCGCGAACTCCATACCGTTTCCGGCGAACCGTCGGGTGCGATCTTAACTACTTCTGCCCCGCCTGTCGCTACCGGGAAAGGATACGTGGTTGGCTGCGATACCGAGCTTTGTCCTTGCAGCACGATCAACGGCTGTCCATTCATGGTCGGCGCAGGAGAAGCCGCGGGCGCGTTGGACAAGTTTCGCGGCGCTCCTTGCACGCGCACTTTCTCTCCCACCGACGCGGCGTACAAATTCCCATTTTTGTCGGTGAGCAGGGAAGTGACTTCACCCTTGTTCGTTTCGTAAATCACGAACGACGCTCCGGCCGTTGGCGCAGCGTCTGCGGTTTTCCGTTGTACATCTACCCGCAAGATCAGCCCGCTCGGCTCCGTTCCCACCAGCAAGTTGCCTTTCGCATCGAACGCCAGCGTTCGCGCGTGTCGCTCCTCGCTCTGATAAAAGAGCTGCCCCTTGCCGTCTGGCGTGACCACGAAGATTTCTCCGCGGTCGCCTGTGGCCACGAACAGCGCGCCCTTTGGATCAAAGGCCAGGGCCCAGATGTATTTCGTCTTGGGATCGAAGAAAACGCTCTTCTGCCCATCGGGCGTTACTTTGTAAACCTTGCCGTCGGGAGATGTTCCCACGTACAAGTTGTCTTTGGAGTCGAACGCGATCGTCTGCGCCGCCAGTTCGGACGATTCGAACACAGTTGTCGGTTTCCCGGTGCTGTCGAAGCGCAAAACCTTGGCATCCGATCCGCCCGCGGCAAATAGCCTGCCGTGCGAGTCCATGCGCATTTCCCACAGATAGGCCAGGTTCGGATCGGCGAATTGATCGAACTTCGGCGCGGGCATCAGCCGTCCGTCGCTGCGAATGGCCACGCCTTTGGCCGTGCCCTTTTCGAATTCCGAGCGGTCCGTTTGTCGCCAGTAGCGTGTCTCTTCGCCGGGCAGCAGTCGAGGCAGTACGAGTGCGCCCACGAACAGGCACACAAAAATTATTCGGCGCGTCATTTTTCGGCGCATGTATGAAACTCCTTTGTCGCGCGCGTCACTTCACCGTAATGGTCAGCATGTGCTGCCCAGCGATCACCTGATGCATGTCGACCGACCATTCCCCAGCGGTCGATTCGCGCAGCAGCCGCGCGCCGCCCGGATTCTGCCGCTGGTTGAGCACGCTCAACTCGGAGGCGGGCAGGTTGGGCATTTCCTTATCTTCCACCAGCATCGTCGGCGTTGCTTGCAGCAGGCTTGCGTAGAGGCGATCGTTGCGTCTTTCGCGGTTCACCAGCTTGATGAGTTCCTCCAGGCCGGGAAGCTGGCCCTGGGAACTTGAGGCGAGGGACTGCACGTTGCGGTTCAAATAATCGGCGTCGCTCACTACCACTTGCAGAGCGCCGCGCGAAGCTTGTGCCGGTATCACCACCGGAATTTCCTGAATGAACGGAGCGCCGCGGTACGGCCGCAGCAGCACCTTCACCGCCACGGTTTCTCCGGGCTGCACTTCGCTCTTTTCCAGCCAGGCGCTGTCGATCATGGCCCAGCGCCGCTCGTTCAGCAGCTTTACATGCAGATCGATGTGATCGATCTGGGGAATCTCATATGGATTCGAGAAGATGCGCGAGAAAATCCCTTGTACCGCTGTCGCGGCGAAGAAACCCGTCGGGATCGGCGCATCAGTCGGCGCGAACAAATCCTCGATATGCGCCGTGCTGTGCCCCTTCATGTCGATGTTGCCATCGAGCTGAATTGTCGAACCCTCCGCATACGCCGGTGTGCTCACGATTCCATTGAACGATGCCAGTGCCACCAGTAGCGGCGTGAGCTGCGGATTTTTCGCTACGTCAAAGTGAAACTTCTTTTCCGTCTGCGGCGTGGTCAGCGTCAGGTCCATCGGAATCATTGCTGGCGCCGGACCAAGCTTGCCCATCACCGCTGTCTGCCGGTCCTGCGTCAACGTGCCAATCGTTCCGCCAGTGCTGATGACTTTTGTAGACGCTTGCGAGGACGCAAGCGTCATCACCACATGCGCTCGCGAGATTGGAATCTCTACTGCACCAAAGCCGAACAGCGGATGCCCGCAGGCGTAGATTCGATCTCCCTGAACCGATGTTACTGTGCACCCCGCGCTCAACGACAAATCGCCGCGCACTAGGTCCATGCCGATCATGTCGCCTGGCTTGAGCTGCGGATCCGACGGCAAAGCGGGGGACTTCCCGCCAGCCATTGCCGCGATGCCCCAGGACGCCATTTGGTTCTTGAATAGTGAAAGTGTTTCGGGATACAACCCCGCACTGATCAGCGGCGTTTCAATCGGAGTCAAAAATTGCCCGGTGCCCACGCTCACGGGCATTGCCGCTGCGGCGCCAGACATTTCGCCATTGCCGAAATTCTCAGCCGTACTCCGCACCGGCATCGCCGGCACATCGGACGACTTCGCCACATCGTACATGCTCGCGATCGGCGTCACCCCGCCAATCGCATCCTTGGTGAAGTTGCCGATCTTCAGCGATAACGCCCCCGCGAGTTTTCCATCGAAATACACCGGACTGCCGCTCATCCCGGCCGCGACGCCGGTCTTGTCGGCCTTGTCGCCGAGCAGTTGCACTAGGATCACGTCTTGCTTCGGACCCAGTGCGTCGTTCAAAATTCCGATCACTACCAGGTCGATCTTTTCTACCTGATCGCCTTCGAAGATCGTGTACACCTCGCCCTTCATACCGGGCTTGATGTCGCTTACGGGAATCGTTGTAGGAGCATCCGCTGGCCGTGCGGGCGGTGCCAGAGTCACAAACAGCAATGCCAGGAGGGCCAGCCACTTGCCTGAATGGGGGGTGGGCATGGTCTTTCCATGATACCGCCCGCGTTTTGATGAAGCAACTGAACCAAAGTACCGAATGGTCATCATTTTAAGGGTACTCGCAATCCACAGCCGGTCGCTCTCGACCGTCTCTATTTTCCCGCCGCGCCTTTCAGCGAAACCTCGTAAAACATCAGTGGTTTATTAGACGGCGCAATCATCGCATCGGGTATGTACAAACTTGCATAGGACGCCACTGACAAATTATGGCTTACATTGAAGAACAGGAAGCCGTGGATCATGGCATTCGGAGGCACCACGTCAGCGTCCAGCGCGAACGGCTGCAGGTTCTGCATCATATTCGTGACTTTCTTGTCGTTGCCGCTGGAAGGTATGCCGATCGGCGGAAATCGCCGCGTAGTCGGTCCCGGAGGGCCCCCAGGGTGTACGATGGCTTTCGCCACCTCTTCGGTGCTCAGCGCATCCACTTCCTGGTGTTCGCCTTCTGGAGGGCGCACCTCCAATTGCACGGTGCTCAGGTCGATTCGGATAGGCTGGTCCAGTTCGTTTCGCAAAAAAACTTCTACTGGCAGAATTCCCGCGGGCACAGGATTTGCTTTCCCGAATTTGTTCTTGGCGCGCTCGGTATCCGTGTAGGGATCGGCGGAAACGTCCAGCCCATCGTGCCGGTCGTGGACCAAGGCGGTTTGGGCGCTGCCGGAAGGCCTGGGGGCGTTCGCCTGGCTATATGCGACGATCAATCCCAGAAAAACCGCTGCCACAAGCACGAGAAGTCGCTTCTGCATGTGCATTTGGTCGGATGCCGCCCCGTTACTGGAAGTTGTGCGCGTTTGGCGCGGGCTGACACTATAATACCCGCCTTGCGCGCCGCCAAGCGTATCCTTCGCCGGGTTCAGCCTTCCTGATGTATCTGCTCTACCGCCTTCTCACCGCTTTGGGCATGCTGTTCATCGCGCCCTATTATGCCTGGCGCGGATGGCGCCGCCGGGAACCGGCGCGCACCCTCGGAGAGCGTTTCGGATTCCTGGCGCCCGATCTGCTTTCCCGCGCGTCCGTCTCACCGGGTGCCATCTGGATCCACGCCGTCTCTGTCGGTGAAGTGCTCGCCGCCCAGCCTCTGGTCGAGCGCCTGAAAAAACATTTCCCTGACCGCGCTATCTTTGTCTCTACCACCACCGAAACGGGACAGCGCCTTGCGCGCGAGCGCCTGCGCTGTGCCGAAGCCATTTTCTATTTTCCGCTCGATTGGGCCGTCCCGGTGCGTCGTTCGCTGCGTGCGATTTACCCTAGCCTGGTAATCGTCATGGAGACGGAAATCTGGCCTAACTTTCTGCGCGAAGCTCGCCGCCGCGATATTCCCGTGGTTTTCGTTAACGCGCGTATCTCGGAAAAATCGTTCGCTCGCTTTCAGCAATGGAAATTTCTCGTCGGTGAATTCTACGAGCGCGTGCTTCGCGATCCCTCCCTCTTCCTCGCGCAAACCGACTCCGATGCCGCCCGCCTGCGCGAAATGGGCGCGTCCGAAGAACGCGTCGAGGTCATCGGCAATCTCAAATATGACAGCGACCCGCCCACCATCGGTCCATTCGGCGCCTGGCTCGCCAAACAGATTCAGCAGCAGGAACGCTGGCCCGTAGTCGTAGCCGGAAGCGTGGTCGCAGAAGAAGAGCAGGCCGTTATGGCCGCCTACGATATTGTGCAGCGTCAATGGCGCCGCGCTCTTCTCATCCTCGCGCCACGCAAGCCAGACCGTTTCGATGCCGCTGCCGAAATCGCCTCAACCGGCGGCTGGACAGCCATTCGCCGCAGTAAAGTGGATTTGCAGTTTCCACTGGACGAGAATGCCGATGTGCTCGTTCTCAACTCCATCGGCGAACTGGCCGGCCTCTACTCACTTGCGGATGCCGTCTTCGTCGGCGGCTCGCTCGTTCCCTCCGGGGGACACAACATCCTCGAGCCCGCCTGGTTCGCCAAGCCGCCGGTTTTCGGCACGTCCATGGAAAATTTTCAGGACATGTCGCAGCAATTCCTCAGCGCCAGGGCTGCTGTGCAGGTTGCGAGCGGTCCCCAGCTTGGCAAAGTCTGGGTACAGATGATTCAAGACAAACCCCTCGCGGATCGCATGGGAAAGGCCGCGCGCGCGCTTTGTGAACGCAACCGCGGCGCTACCGGTCGCGCTCTCGACCGCATCACCGTTTTGCTTGCCGGCGCCGACCGCTACGTATGAAACTTCGCGACGCCATTCTCTGGCCGCTCTCCTTGCCCTACGAAATGGTCACGCGTCTGCACGCCCGCGCCTATCGCTCCGGATTTTTCCCGCAGCGCAAGCTTGACGCCTTCGTTATCAGCGTCGGCAACCTCACCGTGGGCGGCACCGGGAAAACGCCAATGGTTCTTTGGATTGCGGAGCATCTTGTTGCGGAAGGGAAGTCGGTCGGCATTCTCACCCGTGGCTACCGCGGCAAGCCGTCGTCCGCGAATGCGACAACCGCAGACGGTGGCGCTGATCTGGATACCACCAGAGACGAGTCCACCACTAGCGACTCGACAAGTGATGATTCCACCAGTGACGAAGTCCGGCTCCTCAAATCCCGACTCGGTGGTAGCGTCGCCTTTGGCGTCGGTCCCGACCGCTTCGCTAACGGAGCTAACCTCGTCGTCCGCGGCGTGAAATGTTTTGTCCTCGACGACGGTTTCCAACATCGCCGTCTCGCCCGCGACGTTGACATCGTCCTCATCGATGCCACCGATCCCTTCGGGGGTGGCCATCTTCTTCCTGCCGGTCGCCTCCGCGAGCCTCGTTCCGCCCTGGGCCGCGCCGGCATCATCGTCATCACCCGCGGCGGTCACGCGCCCGCGGTGGAAGCCGCCATCCGCCAGGATTCAAAAGCTCCCATTTTCTATGCCCGCCCGCAGCTTGAATCCGTTCGCCGCTTGCACGATCGTTCTGCCGTCGATCTGGCCAATCTTCGCTCACAAAAACTCTTCGCTTTTTGCGGCATCGGCAATCCGCGCGCTTTTCTCGTCGATCTTCGCGAATGGGGTTTCCAGATTGCCGGGCACAAATTCTTTCCCGATCATCACCGCTACACCCGAGCTGACGCTCTTGCCATCGAATCCGAAGCGCGCAACGCAGGCGCTGCCGCACTCGTCTGCACCGAAAAGGATCTATTCAATCTGCGAGATGTCCCTTCGAATTCGCTCCCCGTCTATTTCTGCCGCATCTCCTTTCAGATCGATCGCCCCGACGCTTTCTGGGCTGCCATCAAATCCAAAGCGCCCTCATCCGATCCATCCGCGTAATCCCGCCTATAAGGCGTCGAAGATCTTTTACTCTGTCATCCCGAGCGCAGTCGAGGGATCTGCTTTTTCTTTCGTTGTCGATTTTCGCCGTCATTCCGAGAGGCTGTGACTTTTTTGATTTTGCGCGAAAATCGATACTGAAAAGAATCGGTTTACGCGACAAAATTCGCGTTTCTCGGAATAACGTCACACTCTCTGAGCGCAGCGAAGAATCTCTCTTTGTGTGCCAGAGGCGTTTCTTCGTTCCTCGTGCGCTCCTATCTTCGCTCTGTCATTCCGAGCGAGCGCAGGCGACGACCAAAGGTCGTCGGCTAGCGACGAGGAATCTCTCTTTGCCCTTGAAGTTGTAGTTGTTTTTACGCTGTCATCCCGAGCGCGGTCGAGGGATCCGCATTTTCTCTTGCTGTTCGTTTTCTACCGTCATTCGCGTAGCGAAGAATCCCTCTTCGATTGCCGAATCCTGGCAGGTCAGAAGTTACCGCAGGAAAGGATTGTGGGCACGTTCGTACCCTATCGTCGTAATTTCCCCGTGTCCCGGATACACCACCGTCTCTTCCGGCAGCACCAGCAGCTTCTCCCGGATCGACTCAATAATCTGTGGGAACGATCCGCCCCACAAATCGGTGCGCCCGATGCTCTCGCGAAACAGCGTGTCTCCCGCGATCAGCCGCGACGAGTCGTGATCGTGCCGTCCAGAGTTTGCCTGCGGTTTACCCGCGCCGGCCTCGGCTTCTTCGGGCCGCACCACCAGGCTGATGCTCCCCGGCGTGTGTCCGGGCGTGTGCAGCACTCCGGCAGCAAATCCGCCCCAGCGGACCAGATCGCCTTCGCGCACGAAATCGCTAATGTTCGTCTTTGCCGGCGTCGGCACCCCAAGCCACTGGGCCTGCATATCGAGGTGCCGGTACAGTTCCATGTCCGCTTCGTGGATCAGTACCGGCGCGCCCGTCGCCTGATGCAGGCTGGCCAGCCCTCCCACGTGATCGATATGCGTGTGCGTACTTAGAATCGCGCGTACCTTCAAATCGTGCCGCCGGAGTATGGCCAGGATGCGCTCGGTATCGTCGCCGGGATCGACAATGATCGCCTCACGCGTCGTCGCGTCCCCCAGGATGGAGCAGTTGCATTGCAGCATTCCTACCGGGATCACTTCGTGAATGAGTTTCGCCGCCATCGCCTCGCAGTATACCAGCGGCGTTTCAGCGCGTCTCCGCCACCTGCGCCAATATAGATAGCGGTGAATTATTAGAGCTGCTTTTTTTGACGCCGGTTCTGCTGAAAGTGGTCGCGCTGTCTGCGCCGGCGGCGAACGCCGCTAGAACTTAGGGAGTAGTACCGGTTTCCTAGCTCCTGAAGAGTTTTGGAGATTGGCCACACCCAGCGAAGCGCTCGCCGCAAATAGATAATTTATTCTGAAATATTCACAGGGTACCCGGCGTATAGCACTTTGTGGGAAGCGAGCGCGAGTCCGGTGTGGTCTGCCCAACAGGTGTGCCGTGCCGGCCCGCCAAGAGGTTCGAATGCTCAATATCGGAGGGCTTAGAATGAGAACCGCTCATGTAGTGTTCGCAATATTTCTAATGGTTGCTTGCGGTGTTGCCGTTGAGAGCATCGCTGCTGCCAAGCCGCAAAATCCCGAATACCATTTACTCAACAGAGTATCTCTCGGCGGAGAAGGCCGCTGGGATTATTTCGCCGTGGAACCGGGCACGCACCGGGTTTTCATCCCCCGCCGCACACACATCATGGTGCTGGACCCGCAAGGCAAGGTGCTCGACGACCTCAAGTTTCCGGGAATGAAAAACGCGCACGGAATTGTCTTTGCTCCCGAACTCAAGCGTGCCTTCACCACGAACGGCGACGACAAGTCCGTGACGATCTTCAACCCCGATACCTTGAAGCTGATCGAGACCGTCAAGCTGCCGGACCGTGCCCCGGACGGTATCCTCTACGACCCAGCCTCGGAGCGCGTCTTTACTCAGAACGACGACCCAAACACGGATGCGACCGCGATTGACGCCAAGACCGGGAAAGTCCTGGGCAATATACCGCTGCCGGACAAGGCGGAAACGGCGCAGGCCGATGGTGAGGGGCACGTCTACGTCAATATCGAGGACAAAGCTGAGATGACGGAGTTCAACTCCAAAACGCTCAAGGTGCTGCACACTTGGCCTCTCGCTCCCTGCAAAACGCCGACGGGCTTGTCCATCGACACGGCTCACAAGCGGCTCTTCGCGGGTTGCCGCAGCGGCGTGGTTGCCGTTGTGGACTACACAAACGGCAAGGTGGTCGCTACTTGGCCGATTGGACAAGGCGTCGACGCCACCCGTTTTGATCCTCAGACGCAGCTCGTGTTCGCGTCCTGCGGTGATGGCACCATTACCGTGGCTCATGAGGACTCGCCCGACCGCTACACTAAAGTCCAAACGATCACCACCGAGCCGGGCGCACGCACCATGGCCCTCGACGAGGGCAATCACAATATCTACACCGTCACGTCAAATTTTGGTCCTGCGCCGACGCCCACCAAGGACGAACCGCACCCGCGCCCAACTCCCATCCCCAGCACTTTCCGGATGCTCATTTACGGCCGGTGATCTGAGTCAGCGCAAAAGGCTCGAGACCGGTGTATCTGGAGGTTCATCGAAAGTTGACAACACACTGCGATTGCCTCACGGCGAGATATTGCTGAGAACTGGGCCTGCTAATTTGCGGGCCTGTTCAGCCGTTTCTCGTATGCTGAACAGGCATTTCGTTCATCTCTCACCGAGGGTTTGACGCACCTGGATCAGGTTGCCTGTTGGACAACCTGTCCCGGCGTTCCATTCTCTATTGTCGCCGCAACGCTTAATCTAGAGGCGTGACCTTTCGCCCGGGAGGCGTCATGCACCGCAGTCTTTTCTTCGTTTTCGCCTGTTTCCTTTTCGCAAGTTCCGCCACCACGCGCGCGCAATCGCTGCACTCCGCACAACCAGCCCAGACGGCCGTGACAACAGACAACTCGACGCAGAATTCAGCACCGGATCACGTGTCATCCACTCAGAAGAAGGTTTGGACAAATGACGACTTCAGCGGCACCGATCCGCAGCCCGGCGTATCCATTGTCCGCAATCAGCCGAAAAACGCAGTCAGACGCACGGCCCCCACGGGCCGCAACGCGAAGTGGTATCACGACCAGATCGCCAGGCTGCAAGCGAAGCTTCCTCCGCTCGACAGCCAGATCGCCGCGCTTCAATCGGCCCTTGACGGCAAGCCCGCTGGCGAC
>DASZMG010000112.1:0-102974 GCA_035551975.1 Candidatus Acidiferrales bacterium
GATTCGCTGGTTTCGCGCGAGTCGAGCTTTCTGTTCAACAACTTGGTGCTGCTGGCCGCATGTTTTGCCGTGCTGTGGGGCACGCTGTTTCCGGTGCTTTCGGAATGGTTTACACGCAGCAAGATCAGCGTAGGGCCGCCGTTTTTCAACAAGGTGAACGTGCCGATTGCGCTGTTCCTGTTGCTGCTCACGGGTGTAGGCCCGCTGCTCGCCTGGAGAAAAACTTCTTTTGATGCGCTGCGCCGGAACTTTGCCTGGCCGCTCGCGGGCGGCATGCTCGTGGGCGGAATCGCGTTTGGTCTTGGCTTCCGCCAAGGCTACGCGCTGATCTGCCTGATTCTTTCGGTGTTTGTGACGCTGACCATCTTCGCCGAGTTTTTCCGCGGAGCGCGCGTAATTTCCAATCGCGACCACGTGAATATCCTGTCTGCGGTGGGCGACCTGACCATGCGCAACACGCGGCGCTACGGCGGCTACGTGGTCCATTTCGGGATGGTGCTGGTCTTTATTGGAATTGCCGGCTCGGCTTTCAATAAAGACGTGCAGATGGATATGTCGCCCGGGCAATCGCTTTCGATCGGACCGTACACCATCCTTTGCCAGAATTTTGACGAGGTCGCCAACGATAATTACCAGTCCGAGCGCGCCACGCTCGAAGTTTTTCGCAACGGGCACTCGCAGATGATGCTCTACCCGCAGCGGCGTCTATATCTGGCGAGCCAGGTGACGGAAACCATGGTCGCGGTGCAGAGTTCGCCCTTGCGCGATTTGTACGTGGTTTACGCCGGCCGCAACCCAGACACCGGCAAGCCGGTGATCCACGCGTATCTGAATCCGCTGGTGAAGTGGATCTGGTTTGGCGGGATCGTGGTAGTGCTGGGCACGGGACTGGCGATGCTGCCCAACAGGCGCGCGGCTCTGGTGCTGAAGCCGGTGGCTCAGGAAAGCGGCTGGGGCGGAGCGGTGCCGGCAAGATCACCCAGCGCACCGATGCATCGGTCTGACTCCCATGATTAGCGCTTCCAGGTCCCGAGAATCCCGAGTGCCCGAGAAGGGCGCGCTGCAGTGGATCGCCCGTGTGGTGTTTGCATCAATGTTGGCGGTGCTTTTGATTGCGTTTGTGGCTCACGCGCAACAAACGGCGCGGGCAAAGGAACTTGGGCAGAAATTAATGTGCGTGTGCGGATGCAACCAGATCCTCACGTCGTGCAACCACGTGGGCTGCCAGTATTCGCACAAGATGCTGCAGGAGCTCGATCAGCTGGTGGCGCGCGGCGACTCGGACGACCTGATCCTTCAAGCATTTGTGCAGGAATATGGACCCACCGTGCTGGCCGAACCTCCGACCAAGGGATTCGACTGGGCGGCATGGATTGTGCCGATCGTGGCGCCGCTAATCGCGCTGTTCGCGGTATGGCAAGTGGTACGGCGTTGGCGGCTGCGCGCGGCTTTGGCTCCGGCCTCCGGCCCGGCTGTTTCGCCCGAATTGCTGGCGCGCGCACAGCATGAGTCGGATGAGGACTCTGATGATTGATGTGGGGATTTACATAGCCGCGGCCTGCATCCTGCTGGCGCTGGCCACGCTCCTGTTCGTTTTCAACGTGCATCTGGACTCGTCGGATTACGTGCCCCACCGCACCAAGCTCGACCAATTGCTGGAAAGACGCGACGCCATCTACGACAACCTGCGCGACCTGCGTTTTGAATACCGCGCCGGAAAATACTCGGAAAGCGATTACGAAGAGATCAAGCAATCGCTGGAAGTCGAAGCCGCTCGGGTGCTGGCTGAAATGGACACGTTGACTGGGCACGCACCCACTCCCGCCACCCGACAGGCGGCCACAGCCCCAGAACGAGTGCGCAATTCATGAAATTTCGCTTTTCCCATTCGCGGTACATCACCCTTCTGGCGACGTTCGCGCTGGCGGGGCTCGCCTTTGCTTCGGTGGCGAATGCCGGTACCGTCACCGGGACTGTAATCAACGGCACGACGGGCAAGCCCGCCGCCAACATTCAGATGATTTTGATCCAGCTTCAGGGCGGCATGCAGCCGGTGGCGGAAACCAAAACGAACGCACAGGGAAAATATTCGTTCGATAATCCTCAACTTGGCGCCGGGCCGATGCTGATCCGCGCCGTGTATCGCGGCGTGAACTACCACGACCCGGCCACGCCGGGAAAAAATGTGGTCGACATGCAGGTTTTCGATCCCACCGATAAGCCCGGAGCGGTAACCGTTTCGGCCCATGCCATCATCCTGCAGCCCGATGGCTCCGATTTGGATGTGGGCGAGGAATACAACATCACCAACAAGACGAGCCCTCCGCTGGCGTATTACAAGGCGGGTGGGTCGTTCGAATATTCGCTGCCGCAGGGCGCGGCAGACAACCAAGTCTCTGCGGTGAGTTCCGCAGGAATGCCTGTAATTCAGACTCCGATCGATAAAGGCAAGGGCAAGGAAGCCATCGCCTATGCGTTTCGTCCCGGCGACAGCGGCATTCGCATGTCCTACAAAGTGCCGTACGCGAACAACCAGGTCAAGCTGACTTTCGTTTCGCCGTACCCGGCCGACCGCGTGGGGTTCTTCGTTCCGCCCAGCGTACAAATTTCAGGCGACGGATTGTCTCCGGCGGGCTCGGAGCAAGGGTTCAGCGTGTACATGCTGCAGTCGGTTGCGGCAAATACGCCGTATACGGTGTCGGTTTCCGGCACCGCGCCGCCTCCGCCGCAAGGCGCGGTGGGCACGGATGCGTCGCAGGGTGCCGATGCGGGTGCCGGCGCTACAGCGCCGCCTACGGCCACCGCTACCACGCTGCCAGCGCGGCTGGACGGTCTGAAGTGGACCATTGCCATCGGCTTCGCGGCGATTTTTGCGCTTGGATTGATTTTCCTGCTGCGCCGGCCGGAGATGGTAACTGACACAGGAATGGATGCAATACCCGCGTCGGGCCCGAGGCAGAGACAGAAGCGCAATCGCTCGAAAGCCGACGAAGCAGTGGCCGAGGTGAATCAGAAAGTCAGTGGCAGCCTGGATGAAATCAAGGAAAGTCTCTTCAAGCTCGAACTGCGGCGGCAGGCTGGCACCGTCGCCGAGGAAGATTACGAGCGAGAGCATGCGCGCATGCAGAAGCTGTTGCGCGATCTGGTAAAGGGCTGAGCCACACGCTTGTCCGACACGAGTACTGCCACATCCCCTTCGCGCCAATGCGGCTTACGCTTCGAAAAGATTGAAAAACGGTTCGGGTCGCTGATCGCGCTGCGAGGTGTCTCGCTCGAAATCATGCCGGGCGAGTTTGTGGCGCTGCTGGGCCACAACGGTGCAGGGAAAACCACCCTACTGCGGATTGCGGCGCTGCTGATGGACCCTACGAGCGGAAAAGTAAGCTTTACGCGCGGGGCGGCTTCAGCGAATGGCGATTCCCTCTCCGCGCAAAACAAGGGCCTGATCGGCATGGTGGGGCACAGCACCTTGCTGTACGACGAACTTACCGCCGAAGAGAATTTACGCCTATTTGGCCAGCTTTACGGGTTGGAACCGCTTGCGCCGCGCGTTGCCGAGGCGCTGGCGGCCTGCGGACTCGCTTCGCGTGCGAAAAGCCAGGTGCGCACTTTTTCGCGCGGTATGCGTCAGCGCATCGCCATCGCCCGGGCATTGCTGCACGGGCCGCGTATCCTGCTGCTGGACGAGCCTGCGGCGGGCCTGGACCGGCAGGGAATCGAATGGTTTGGCGCGACTCTGACGCGCTTGAAAGAGGAAGGCTGCACGGTGCTGATGTCCACGCACGCGAGAAACGAGTCACTCGATCTGGCTACACGGGCCGTTTCGCTGCGCGGCGGCCGGGTAGAGCACGATAGCGGCCCAGGTGGTGATCCCAGGGCGCTGCTGGCGGCGCTTCGGGGGGAGGCTTAGCGAGATGGGCACCTCTCGCGCTGCTGCCATTCTGCTGGCCAAGGAACTACGGCTTGAATTCCGAACCCGCGAGATTCTGACGGCTACCGTCATGTTTTCGCTGGTCGTCATCGTGCTGTTCAGCTACGTGATCGAGCCGACAGCGACCGAATCGCGGCGGTATGGTCCGGGGCTGCTGTGGATCGCTTTCCTGTTTGCCGGGTCGCTGATGCTGCACCCTTCGTTTGCGCGCGAGCAGGCGAACGACACGCTCGACGCGCTGCGCATGACGCCGATTTCGCCGTTTGCCATCGTGTTGGGCAAGCTGCTAGCGAATTTCGTCTTTCTGTCGCTGACCGAGCTGGTGCTGGTGCCCGCGTTCGCGGTGCTGTACAACCTGTCGCTGGCCGGAATCGTGTGGCGGCTGATTGTGGTGCTGGTGCTGGGAACGTTTGGACTAGTGACCACCGGCACGGTATTTTCGGCGATTTCCGCCCAGGCGCGCATGCGCGAGCTGCTGCTGCCGCTGTTGCTGCTGCCGTTTCTGGCGCCCATGCTGATCGCTGCGGCGGAGGCCACGACGACGCTCTTTTCCGAGCAACCGGTGCTCGACCGCACCTGGGTGAGCTTCCTGGCCGGATTTGACGTGGTGTTTTTTGTGGCCACTTGGCTTCTCTGCAATTTTCTGATACAGGAGTAATAAGGGCACACAGTTGAAAGGCCGTATCGCCATCACGTTCGGGATTGCCGCGCTGGTTTTCTTCGCCGGCTACGCGGCGCTTTTCATTGCGCCGGATGAAGCCACCATGCACCAGATCCAGCGGATTTTCTATTTCCATCTTCCGGCCTGGATGACTTCTTTCACCGCTTTCACCATCGTTTTCATTTCCAACATCGCCTATCTGAACACCAAGCGGCTGAAATGGGATTATCTGGGCGTGGCGGCGGCGGAAGTGGGCGTGATGTGCTGCTCCATTGGCCTGATTACCGGGCCGTTGTGGGCCAAGCCGGTATGGGGCATCTGGTGGACCTGGGACGCGCGGCTGACGACCACGTTCATACTGTGGCTGCTGTATATCTCCTACTTGTTGCTGCGCGGATTGCTGGAAGATTCTCAGAAACGCGCTTCGCTTTCGGCAGTGTTTGGCATCTTTGCGTTCTTGGACGTGCCCCTCGTGTATGTTTCCAACCGCCTGTGGCGCACGCAGCATCCGCAGCCCGTTCTGGCCGGAGGCGCGGGGTCGGGACTCGATCCAACCATGGGCAAGGTGCTGCTGGTCTGCGTGATTTCCATGTTCGCGGTAATGATTCCGGTGCTGATTGACCGTTACCGGCTGGAGCGTCTGCGGCATGAGTTCGACGAGTTGCGCCTGGAAGTGGAGAACCGGAGCACCGATCCGCAACTGGTGCCTACAAGAGGAAGCGCATGAGAGATTTTAAATTCCTGTTCGCCGCATGGATGGCAGTGTGGGCCGTCTACTTGATATATGAGGTATCCGTGGCCCGGCGAGTTTCGCAGTTGAAAGACGATATCGAGCGGTTGAAGCAGCAGCTTCGGGACGGATTGCAGTAGCGCGGACGGATTGCAATACCGGGATTGCAATAGCGTCAGACTGGTTGGGCCGCGCCCTGGCGTGCGCGACCCTAGTTGTCATCCCGAAGCGAGCGGTTCTCAGCGAGTCGAGGGATCTGTCTTCGTGTGCAAATTCCGCCCAGGTTTTTTGGGTCTTTACTTAGCGCAAAAGAAGCGCGATTCTCTTATCAGCGAGTGAATCTCATGGCAGCGCCAAGAAGATATGCAGTCGTTCTGTTCCAGCTCGGCGGTCCGGACAGCCAGGCTGCGGTTGAACCCTTTCTCTATAATTTGTTCCGCGATCCGGACATCATCAATTTCCCCGGCTCTTTTTTGGCGCGCAAGCCGCTGGCAAAGCTGATTTCCACCACGCGGTCGAAGAAGGTGCGCGAGCACTATGCCGAAATTGGCGGCGGCTCGCCCATCCGGCGGTTAACCGAGCGCCAAGCGAAAGCGCTGGAAGTTGCGCTGCGGAACCATATTTCGGCGCGGACCATCGTGGCCATGCGCTATTGGCATCCCAGCACCGAGTCGGCGATTGAGGCGCTGGAAGCCGCGCCATATGACGAGCTGGTGCTGCTTCCCTTGTATCCGCATTATTCTTTTGCCACCACCGGCAGCAGCCTGAAGGAATGGAACCGGCTGCATAAGCCTTCGGTTCCCGTCCATGTGATCGACCATTTCTTTGATCATCCGGACTACATTGCCGGAATCGTGGAGCGCATCAACGGCGTGCTATACCAACTGCCGAATCCCGAAGAAGTTCACCTGGTTTTCAGCGCGCACGGGCTGCCGCTGACTCTGGTGGAAAAGGGTGACCCGTATCCGCAGCATATTCAATCCACAGTGCGCATGGTCTGCGAAATGGGCGCCTGGGAAAACCGCTACGTTCTCTGTTATCAGAGCAAAGTCGGTCCACAGAAATGGCTGCAGCCATCGCTGACGGGGACCATCGAAAAGATGGCACGCGATGGCATCAAGCGCATGCTGGTGATTCCGATTTCCTTCCTTACTGAGCACATCGAGACGCTGCACGAAATCAATATCGAGGCGCGCGAGCAGGCTGAAGCTCTCGGCGTTTCGGACTTCCACATGATGCCCGCGCTGAACGATTCGCCGCTGCTGATTCGCGCCATGGCCGATCTTGTGCTGCGTTCCGTGGGCATGCGCGCGGGCGTAGCTTCGGTGGCCACGTAATTCCTCACGTTTGAGCCTTCCGTGTTTTCCTTCTAGTCCTATTCAGCCATGGTGTGCGCGCACACACGCTATCGAGAATCCGGTTGTGGCTGGGTTGAAGACTGGAGATGTCGCTGCAGCGATTTTGCCGTCAGCAAGACCAGAGGGTTTTTGCTGAGGTAATTGTCGCGAAATTCAGAAAGACGCCGGCGGCAGAAAGCTTTGATTGTTCTGGCGGCGCCTTCCCGGTGAGGTGTCACGTCGCTCGTTCCATCAAGCGCGTCGAACGAGCAGCGTTTCCCCGGCGGAATCAGCATGACGATGCGCCGGTCGGTGTTATCCACAACCTTGTCGAGAGCGCATTCTCCGTTCAGAAGCACTTTCTCCGCTTGAGCCGACCCGGCGTCCTCTAGTTCGATGGTAAATCGAAGCGCTCCTGCCGATTGATTTTCGATGGAACCGACACTTGCATAGGTGCGGATTTCGCGGGTGCCATCGTCAAGTTTTCGAGTGAGATAGGAATTGTTGATGGCGGTCTGCAGGTTGGACCAGCGCACCGGCGTCGACATGGAATTGATTTGGTCCACGAGCGTCTCTAATCCTTCGATGTTCTTGAACAGATCGTGGTGAGAGCCGATGAACAAAGGCTTCCCAAAGAATAGATTGAACGCCAGACTTTCCGGCGCGTACTGGTCGACGGGCTTTCTTATGAAGAGAGGAAAGCCGTAGTTCAACAAGGCGGGCTGCAGGAGTTCGGCTAGCTCGATTCGGATTGGAGAGCGCGCCGGCCGCGATTCCGTATTCACCGCGGCCAGAAAATTATGGCTGCGAAGTGCGTCCATGGCCTGCTGCGAAAAAACACCCTGCGGAAAAACCATAAGTTTGTCGCACCTAATGGATGTGGACGCGCGGTGACGCTCCATGCGTGCAACGGCCGTATTCAGAAGATTATTCAGTATGGAGCTGTCCGTTTCGCCGAGTTCCGCGCGCGTGTGATCGTTTCCGTGAAAGCAGATTGAGAAACGATCGGGGCGGGTTTGAAATAGCTGTACCACTTCGGGAGCGTCGCGCCGGTAGTTGTGAGGAATGAATGCAATCGAGCTGTGAAAATCGTGCGTGTCCATGGAGTGCAACAGGCGCTCGTAATTCAAATAGCCATAACTCGGCCACAGCGGCGGGTCATCAATGGTTAGCGTTGCATGGCGCTCGTGTGGCTGCCAGCACTGGCCGGCAAACATGTAGCGCAGCAGCATGGCGGCCGGCATAAGCTGCGAAAAAAGTGGATCGGTGCTTTGCTTGTCGCGGATTTCGGCATGGATGTCCGCAACGGCAGAAGTGGCCAGAAAGAAAATCTGAGCGTTTCCGCGCCGGAGGGTGGCCAGCAAAGGGGAATCGTCCACCGAAATCAGAGGCGAAAACGAGCGCGCGGCGGGGCCAACGCCGAGAATGCGGTCGACGTGCGGATTAGCGAAGCCGAACGTAAGCCCCGAGAACGGCCCACAGATCTGTTTGTTATTTCTCGAAACTTGGTAATGCGATCCGAAGTGTGCCGGGCGAACTGAAACAAGCTGGCTCGCGGACAGGAGGCGAACAATATTTTCACAACGCGGATCCGGGTTCAGATTGTGGACAAGTATGAATTTGAAGGCGGAAGTGAGCTGGTGCACAAGATCATCGGTGAACGGATGCTCTTCATGGCAGGCCTTGAGCGCAGAAGAATTCAGTACAAGGCAGGAATCTTTGGTGTTCCATTCCGGCAGTTGTGAGAATCCGGAAAAAACGTTTTCCAACGGGACACGAACGCAATCGATGCCCATAAACTCGGCAAGACGCAAAAGATTTCCGTTCGCTGCATCCGTACTTCCTGCGAAAGGCACTATCAGCGGCATTCATATTTCCTTCGAGCAATATGCATTAGATGACGGTATCGGCAACGGCTTGCAGCGGGGGCAGGCGCCTGCAATGCCTTTAGGCCTGCAAAAACCCTGGGAATGCCACTTTATGACGGGTGCCGCGGTCGAAGCATAGGTAGAACACGTTAGTGGCGAGACAAAGATTCTGTAGCACGCTTCTACGGTAAATTCCGTCTGCTAGAATCGCGCCAGTCCTGTTGGGAGAAGGAATGTTGGACACGACGGTAGCCGAAGCGAAAGCTCTGGATAATTTTCGAGGCGACTTCGATGGACTATCGAAGTTTATGAATGAATCGTGGGCTGAAAATAATCAACAAGCTTTGCGCTACAGCCCATCATTCCTCAGATCGTGTCTGGAATATCCCGGAGCGGACTATTCGCTATGTCCCACAATTTACAGCGGCGAAAAACCGATCGGTTTTGTGGCTGCTTTTCCTCGCACTGTGAAGTTTGAGCAAAAACTACGGCTGGCGTTGATCACGTTTTTAAGCGTGGCGCCCGAATTCAAGAAAAAGGGCTACGGAGTGATCCTCTGGAGTGAGTTAGTTTCGCGGGCACGCGCCGCCGGTTTTGATGGAATGGTGAACTACTGCATTGCCGAAAGCGATATGGACAAAATTATTGAGGGCTGCTGCCACAGGCTCAAGTTGCCGACGTGTTGCGCGCACTCGGTCGGCTACATGTCCGCTCTTCTTCCGTCGGCTGAAACCGGCTCGAATTTGTTACCACAGCAAAGTGATTACGCTATCGATGCCTTTCGTCGAGTGGCAAGTGAGGTTGGAGAACGAGCAGCACTCTCGCGCATCTGGAGCGAAAGCGAGGCCGCGTGGCAGTGTCGCGGCCGCATGGGAGCACTCATTGCTACGTATTCGAAAGCGAGCCAGCACGGCGCACTCACCGGATACGTCGCTCCCATCGCGAACGAGAAAAGAACCAAGTGCCTGTTCGTTGAAGACGTGCTGTGGGCGGATCTGGACGACAGCCCGCGGCAGATGTTGCTTCAAGGTCTGCTTTCGCAGGCTCGCGCCCTCGGAGCGGAAATGGCCACCGTGCCGCGTTGCGGATATGCCGACCTGAGAACATTCAGCAGCGCTGGATTTGTACGCACGCGCCGTGTGGTGCGAGCTTATCTGACCATTTGGAATGGACCGGCGCCTCGCGCCGATTTACCGTCGTATTATTTGGACGTTTTCTGAAAAGTGTGTGTTTGGAGTGTTCGTTTGAATGTTGCGAATCCTAGAGGACCGGCGTGAACCTGATTGACGCGTTGGAGACGCTGAAGAATCCGGTAAAGGAAGATGCTGCGTCGTTTTCCGTGCATCTGGCCTGCGGATTTACGCCACTGCATATCGAGACCTTTCTCTGCGCACAACTGCGAAAGCTGCTGCCGCTGCGCGACATTGACGTCAGCATGGGCATTTACGGCGACTTCCAGGGAAATCTTGAACGCGCGGCTTCCACAAAATGCCACGCCGGCGCTGTGATTATCGAATGGCAGGACTTGGATTCGCGCCTGGGAATCAGAAACCTGGGCGGGTGGCGGGAAAAAGATCTCGGGGATATAGTTCGATGCGCAGGACGGAAACTCGAGACCATGGAGCAAACGCTTAGGATTGTTGCCGAAGCAGCGCCAACCGCGCTTTGTTTCCCCACCCTTCCGCTGCCGCCGCTATTTTTCACCACGCGAACCCAAGCCAGCGAACTCGAACTGGAATTGCGGAAAATGGTGGCGGATGCCCAGCGGCGGCTGGCTGCGTTGCCCAACGTGCATGTGGTTTCAAGCCAAGCGATCGATGAAAAGTCGCCCATTGCCGATCGAATGGATGTGCAGTCGGAAATTCTGGCGGGATTTCCTTACAAAGTGAAGCACGCGTCGATAATCGCTGAATCGTTGGCTGCTCTGATACAGCCACGGTCGCCCAAGAAAGGTCTCATTACCGATCTGGACGACACGCTCTGGTCCGGCCTGGTCGGAGAAGTGGGAAGTGCGGCGGTCTCCTGGCACCTCGAAGAGGGAAGTCACATCCATGGTTTGTTTCAGCAATTCCTGGCATCCCTGGCAAGTTCCGGGGCCCTAATCGGCATCGCCAGCAAAAACGATCCGCAGACGGTGGAGAGCGCTCTCGATCGAAAAGACCTGTTGCTGGCGAAGGAAAACGTATTTCCGGTGGCCGTGAGCTGGGCTCCGAAATCGGAATCGGTCCGCGAGATTCTGAAGGTCTGGAATGTGGGAGTCGATTCAGTCGTTTTTGTGGACGACAGCCCGCTGGAAGTTGCGGAGGTGAAGTCGGCATTTCCTGAGATGGAATGCATCGTTTTCCCCAGGTCCGATTACCAGGCATTCTGGCGGCTGTTGCAAACGCTGCGAGACATGTTCGGGAAGCCGCATACTTCCGAGGAAGATGCCTTGCGGTCGCAGAGCATTCGCCATGCCGGTGAGTTTCGAGAGCGGCTGGCGCACGCGAACGGTGACTCTGAAAAGTTCCTTGCCAACGTTGACGCCTCCATCACTTTTGCCCTGCAGAAAACCGTGAACGACCGCCGCGCCTTTGAATTAATCAACAAGACCAACCAATTCAATTTGAACGGGAAACGCCTCACCGAGTCCGATTGGCTTTCAAGAATGAACGACCCAGCAACCGTGTTTGTGGGAGTGAACTACCAGGACAAGTTTGGCGCGCTCGGCAAGATTGCGGTGTTATTGGGACGGAAAGAGGGCCGGGCGTTCACGGTGGATTGCTGGGTGATGAGTTGCCGCGCCTTTTCGCGCCGAATCGAATGCGCCTGTTTGATGTTCTTATTTGAATATTTGAATGTCGATTCAGTCGCGTTGAATTACAAGCGCACCACCCGAAACGGTTACCTTCAGGAATTTCTGACGAAGTTGCTGGAAACGGACGCGGCCGAGGGCTGCGTAATTACGCGAGAGGAGTTCCAGAAGCGGTGTCCTCACCTCTCGCACCAGGTGATTATCGATGAATGAAAATGACGAGCGACTGATCCGCTGTTTCGCGGCCGTTTTTCCAGACCTGTCGGCGCAGCAGATTCGCAACACGAGCGCGGAAACTTCCGACTGGAATTCGCTCGCGGCGGTTACGCTGGTGACGTTGATCGAAGAAGAATTCGGCATTTCCATCGGCATGCTCGATCTCGCCGAACTGGATTCCTTCAGCGCATTCGAGCGCTACGTGTCGGCAAAATGCGCAGCCGTACAGGCGGAGCGCTAAATGTTCGGCCGCGCACGAACGCCCGGCAAGGAACCGCTCCTGAGCGGAGTCGTGAACAGAATTTTGCAGCAGTTCGCCAGAATGGCTCCGGGGGCGACATCACTACGAGTGAAGCTGCACCGGGCGCGTGGCGTGAAAATCGGCACGGGTGTGTGGATCGGCTACGACGTGATCCTCGAGACATCCCGGCCATATCTGATCACGCTCAAAGACGGATGTTCGCTGGGAGCGCGCGTGATGGTGATCGCGCATTTTCGAGAAACGCAGGGAGTGACCATCGAAGAAGACGCGTTCGTTGGTCCCGGAGTCATCATATTGCCGAACGTGGTGGTTGGCCGCGGGGCGGTCGTTACCGCCGGCAGCGTCGTGACCCGTTCGGTGAAGCCAATGACGGTCGTGCAAGGGAATCCGGCGGTGCCGATTGCCGAATGTGGCCTGCCGCTGAAGATGGGCGTTTCCGTCAAGCAATTTTCCACGAACTTGCGACCGCTTTCTTACGGTAAAAAACACGCCCGCGAGGATATCGCCTAAACCAAGAGGATGTCGCGAAGAAGAATTGAAAATTAAGTCCTGGGAGTCCGTTTCGATCTTATTCCATGCGCGCGAGCCACTTCAGCATCGTAATTTCCTGTTACAACCAGGCGGCCTTCATCTGCGAGGCGCTTGATTCAGCTTTGCAGCAACGGCAGCCGGCAAAAGAAATCATTGTTGTCGACGACGGTTCGACGGACGGTTCCGATGTGTTGCTGGAGCGATATCGGGACAGGATTTCGTTGATTCGCTTGAGCGAGAATCGGGGCGCTAATGCGGCGCGAAACATAGGAGCCTCCACGGCGATCGGGGAGTACCTGGTTTTTCTGGATGGCGACGACGTGATGCTGCCTTGGGCGCTCGAAGTGTACGAATGCGTGTTGACGTTGAAAGAACCGAAAGTGATTCTGAGCTCGATGCATTTTTTCACTGGCTCAGCGCAGGACGCTCACATCGAGAATCCTCACGCGGTGGAGTATTGCGAGTATCAAACCTTGATGGAAAAGGACAGGCCGTATCGCGCAAGCGCGAGCGCCATCGTAGTAAAGCGCGAAACGTTTTTTGCGGCGGGCGGCTGGACGGAACAGATTTTCCCGATGGAGGATCTCGATCTGATCGTGAAACTGGGCGATGCGGGACGCACGGTGCAAATTGTGTCGCCCGCGACGAAATGCTACCGGGTGCATTCGTCGAACACTGTCAGCCAGGTGCGACGGTGCATCGGCATGCTCAACAGGGTGATCCAACGATCGAAAACCACGGTTTACCCCGGCGCCAGGTTGCGCTCATTGCGCCGCTACGCATTCGTCGGAGGCCCAGCGTGGTTTTGGGTGAAGAAAGGGATGCGCGCAGGATTCTATGTGGAAGCGCTGCGGCTGTTGGTTCATTCCTGGCCAATGATTTGCGCCGCGAGTTGGCAGCGAGTGGGCCAGAGGCTGCGGGGAACGCGCTACGTTAAATCCTTCGAACTCTCCGCACAAATCTAAGCCGGTGAAATGAACGGACCGCGAAGCTGAGCCGAAATGTAGCGGCAAAGCGGGCCGACCACGGTCATATCGTCCGGAGCAAGGCCCTCGAAGTCGATTGGGTGGCCGTAGTGCTGCGAGAGCGCGGTCATCAGCTGCAGCAGATCGAATGAGTCGATGAGCCCTTCCAACAGCAGGTCGCAATTATCGGGCAGCGCTTGTGTGTCAAGCCCACGGCTTCGAAGCTTGCTTTCCAGATAACTGCTGAGAAACCTGCGCACGTCTTCCGGTGTCATAGCCCTTTCTCCAGTAGCGCCGAGAGTGCTTTGCGATCGAATTTGCCATTCACATTTTTGGGCAATTCGGGAAGAAAGTGGAAACGTTTGGGTACCATGTAATCGGGAAGTCTGTTCGCAAGCGCATTTGTGAGCGCATTTTGATCCGCGCAGGGCTGCCCCTCGATGAATACTTCAACGGCGGCATAACCTGTGGGGCAAGCTGGCCAGCCCACAGCGACCACTCCATCAAGGCCACAGTGGTCGCGCACGAGCGCTTCAATCTCGCCGAGCTCCACGCGATGGCCCAGAATCTTGATTTGAAAATCGATCCGGCCAAGATGGATGAGCGGCCCCTTTTCGATCGGTTTTCGGACGCGGTCCCCCGTCCGATAGAAAACTTCGTTTTTGCCAGGTGGCACTACAAACGCCGCCGCGGTTTTAGCCGAATTCTTCCAATAACCCAGAGACATCTGGGGCCCATTCATCAGAAGTTCGCCTTCCGCACCGGCGGCAACCTCGTTCAAATGCTCATCAACCACCAGAACATTCATCTCTGGACACGGATAGCCGATCGGGACAATCCCTAACTCCGATTCCGCGGGGGATGAATCGGAACTCCAGCGATACAGCGTGCACGCGATGGTCAGCTCAGTCGGCCCATACAGATTTTCGACGATCGAATTGGGAGCCGCTTCCTGCCACGCCCGCGCGGACGCAACCGGCAAGGGCTCTCCGCAAAAAAGGGACAGCCGCAACGATGGATATTGATTCGGCTTCAGCGCGTTCCACTGCTTCATGAACATGGCCGTGGAGGGTACCGAAAACCAGATGGAAAGCTCTTCGTTACGAACGAAAGTTGCCGGCTGGATTGTTTCTTTTCGGGTTGGGCAGCAAAGGCAGGCGCCTTTTTCCCAGGCCATGAACATATCGAATGCGGAGAGATCGAAGGTCATGTCGAACATTTGGGAAAAGCGATCGTGTTCAGTTACGTCATAGCGCTCCGTCATATATTCGATAAACGCGCTGACGTTCCGTTGGGCGACCATCACGCCTTTGGGTAGGCCCGTACTGCCCGAGGTGAAGAGCAGATAAGCGAGCGCGTCAGTACCCGCGGAAGTTTCCCTCCACGCAGCTTCAGCTTCAAGGTTCAGGCGGTCGACAAATTCGTGTCTGGGCCACCGGGAGCGATAGTCCGCAACATCGGATTCGTCCGGCAGGATTACGACCAATGAATACGGAACGTTTTCGAGCAGCTTGGCGGCGATATCGAGTGCCCCCGAATCCACAATCAAGGAGCGGCATTCTGGCTGCTCCAGCATGATCTGAGTTCGCTCAACAGGAAATTGTGGATGGAGCGGAACGTAGCCATGTCCCGCAAGCAGTGAGCCGAGAACGCCCGCAAACGCTGTTTTACTCCGCTGCGCGAGAACGGCCGTGAGCGGCGAGCCAGCGCCAGCAGTGCGAACCTGAATTGTCGCCGCAATCCGAGACGACAATTCTTCGAGCTCCCGGTAGCTGACGGATTCGCCTTGAACCCGCAACGCAATTCGTTCGGGATACTCCGCCGCGGATTGCGCGAAGCCCGACCACAAGGGTCTTGTTGACGATGCGGCGCGGGTGCTGGTTGCCATTTGAAAACTATCGTTGTTGAACCTTGTGTGCTGCTATCAAGCCTTTGCCTCAAGTAGTAGCGGAAAAGCCTGTAGGTGCTGCGAGTATTCGGTTCTTAAAAATTACACTGCGCCCCCTACAGATTATTCGTTCCAGCGATAAAGGCCACTCCGTATACCCAGTCGCGCGGGCCTTGAATACGCTGGGATTGCCATTTCGGCGGGACCAGCATTCGCGCCGTGGCGGAGCTTTGCAGCCCAAGGCCAGCGCCGACCAACGCAATGACGACAATCGGGCAGCAGCCCACACCGGATGTCTCTGAACCCGCAATCACCTCAGGTAATCCGAATTGCAAGCTCGTTCACTTTCTTCGATAGAGCGCGGATAACGGTCGCAGACAAACAGACGTCGATAACAGAGAGGATCACAGATGAAACGGGCAGTCATCATAGGTGCAGGGCCAGCCGGTCTTACCGCCGGCTATTTCTTGAGCGAAGCTGGCTGGAAAGTGACAATCTTCGAAGCCGACCCGATGTATGTGGGAGGCATTTCGCGTACTGTCCACTACAACGGATTCAGGTTCGATATCGGCGGACATCGTTTTTTCTCGAAATCCAAGGAAGTCGAGGAGTTTTGGCAGCGAATTCTTGGGGATAATCTGATCGACCGGCCGCGCATGTCTCGGATCTACTATCGTGGACGCTTTTATTCTTACCCGCTGAAGGCGCTGGAAGCTTTACGCAACCTCGGGATCATCGAGTCGACCTTTTGCGTGATGTCCTATCTGAAAGCAAAAGCGTTCCCCATCGACAACCCGCGCTCGTTTGAAGATTGGGTGATCAACCAATTTGGAAGAAAGCTCTACGGAATTTTCTTCAAGACCTACACCGAAAAAGTGTGGGGTATGGACTGCAAGGACATTTCCGCGGACTGGGCCGCGCAACGAATCAAAGGGCTTTCGCTTGCCAGCGCGGTGAAGAACGCCGTGTTTCCTCCAAAAAAAGGCGACACCACGATCAAAACCCTGATCAACTCATTCAAATATCCGCGTCTGGGCCCCGGCATGATGTGGGAACAATGCGCCGCGCGCATTCGGGAAATGAGTGGGGAAGTGCTGCTCGGAAGAAAAGTGCAAAGCTGTGTTCGATCGATGGACGGAAGTTGGCAGGTCACCGCGCAGGGGGAAAGTGGCGAAACCTCCATCGTAAGCGGAGATGACTTGATTTCCACTACTGCCATTCGCGACCTATGCAAAATGCTGCAACCCCAGCCCGATGAAGACGCCACGCGCGGCGCAGACGCTCTGCGGTACCGCGATTTTCTCACGGTGGCATTGATCACAAAGGACCGGCTGTGCTTGCCCGACAACTGGATTTACGTCCACGATCCCAGCGTAAAGGTGGGACGAATTCAGAACTTTAAATCATGGTCGCCGGAGCTGCTGCCCGATCAAAATTTGGCGTGCTATGGCCTCGAGTATTTCTGCTTCGAGGGAGACGGCGTGTGGACCTCGCCTGACTCTGAGCTGATCCGTTTAGCAGCGCAGGAGATGCATAAGTTGGGTCTGCTGAATCCGGATGATGTTCTGGATGGATGCGTGGTGCGTCAGCCGAAGGCCTATCCGGTCTATGACGACAATTACAAATCGAACGTGAAGGCCTTCGCCAGTGAAGTGGCTGATCGCTATCCAACGCTTCATCTCATCGGTCGAAATGGCATGCACAAGTACAACAATCAGGATCACGCCATGATGACCGCCATGCTTACGGCTAAGAACATCATCGCGGGCAAGAGGCTATACGATGTGTGGGAAGTAAATCAGGACGCCGAATACCATGAGAGCGGCGAAGCCGGTCAAGAGCAAGCCTTGGAGCAGGCAGCCAGCGGCCTTCGCATGGTTCCCACGCGCATCCAGCACGAAGAGCCTGCAAAGGCCCGGGCTGCGGCGGGAGGCAGGTAAACCTGCGGCGGGAGGCAGGAAACGAAATAGGAGATGCTTTGCGGTGGCCGAGGGAAATTTGCAATTAAGGCGAACGCGGACTTCAATTTTTTTGCTGGAATGCCAAAGCAGCGGAATCGAGACGCTCCAGTTCGCTTTGGATGTAGCCGGGGTAACCAGAACCAATATCGACACTGCGGTAGTCCTTTTCAATGATCTGTTCGGCCTGTCCGGCATTGCCCGTCGCATCTTTTATAGACCCATCCACAAAATAGGGCTTTCGATTCCGCAGCGTATTCAACAGGTCGCATTTCGGTAGTTTGATTCTTGAGTGAAAGCCCGATTCGAAACCATTGACCGCCCGGCAAAGACGGTCCTTCCCATCTGCGAGCGGAATCCCGTAGTAGGAGGCATCCGGAATCGAGATGGGATTATCCCTGGTGTAAACGAGAACCGTTCCACCAGCGGGAACCATCTCGGCGAGTTTGTTTCGTGCGCGAACGGACGCCAAAAAATCAAAGTGGGGCCGGGTCGGACGGAACATCTCCAGCCCAGGCAAAAGCAACATCGCTATCAGCACTGGCACGAGCGCCGGCACGCGTTCCTCAGCCCATTCGGCCCGCCCGCCAATCCATGCGGCTGCTATGCTGACCGCGACAATGAAAGGCGCATACGCTTGCGCGTAGCGAAAGAGACCTGTCACGTGGTCGCAGGCGACAAAAACCAGCATTGAATACCCGATTAACGCGGCGGCGCGAAACCGATCGGATTTCGGAATCATCGTAGTCAGTCCAGCGAGCGCAAGGCAAGTGATCAGCATCAAACCGGCCCAGGTGCTTTCATGACGCCCGCCGGCGGCGCCATCGCCGACAGTTTGCAAATAGGAACTGAACCGCAAACTGAATATTACCTTGTCGATTCCGAAGCCTGACAGCTTCGTGTACACTCCCAGAAAGATCAGCGCACCCGCCGCAAGAGAGATCCATCGCCGAATATGGTTTTTCCCGAGCAGGAAGAAAAACCCGCCCAGCAGCACGAAGCGGGGAGTCGCGTACATCGCCACGCCAGCAAAAGCACCGGCGAGCGCGAGTTGAGCCCAGCCATCGAAGTGGTTCCATATCAGCAGCGCCAGTAAAAAACATCCAGCTGCAATCGTTTCCGGACGGATTACGAACAGCTCGGGTATGAACCCGGTGAGGCCGATAAAGAAAGCGCAGCCCAAATAACCCATAAGCCTGCGTGAATCAGAAGGGTAACGCGCCAGCAGCCACAGCGATGCAAGCGAGACAATTCCGGAGAGAATCACCAGCACACGCCCCCATATGAGAACCCCCGCTCCGGTAAGCCCTACACGAAAATAGAGTGCGAGAAGGCTCCACAGCAGCGGCAGGTGATGCTGAAAGAAATCGTTGATGGGAACTTTGCCTTGGCTAATGAGCCATCCTACGTGGGCGTGCTCCGCTTCATCGAATGGATGTCCACGCTGAAACAGCAGGAACGCGAGCCATGCCAAGCTCAATGTTAGAACGATCGTCCATGCGATTGTTTCGCGCTGGCGCCAAGGGCGGGGGGGCGTAGTCATAGAAGTATTGCTTCGTTACTGCCTCTACGATTGCCGCTCCGCTGGCAGCGGTCCATCAGGAGTTCGATGTACTTTCCTGGGAAGATTGATGGCGGGGGCGTTGCGGGAACGCGTCAGGTCTCTGGTCCCAAACAGATCGGGGAGCTGCGTTACTAAAATGTTGCGGGCGTGTTAATCCACAGCAGAACGGCTTCCCTGGGTCCCGGATTGCTCCAACGGTGCGCTTGTTCGCTCGAGAAATACAACGTGTCACCGGAATTCAAAACGTAATGCTCCACTTCGTCCAGCCAGAATTCACATGCGCCGCTGATCACGTAAACGCATTCTTCGCCCTCATGGTGATACGACCCGCCGCTCGTGGCGCCGGCGGCAATACGAAACAGGTGCGGCTCCATGGCCACTTGTCCCGCGGCGAGCAATTCGATGCGAACCCCTGGCTCGTTGGAGAGTTGTTTCCGCTGCCGTGGACGAATCAACTTGCGTTCGCCATCGCTGTTTTCGAAAAAGGAAAGTACGTTCGTGCCGTAAACGGATGAAAGCCTTCTTAACGTTGCAATGGAAGCATTCACTTGTCTGCGTTCCAGGCTGCTCAGAAAACTCACCGAGAGGCCGGTCTTCGCGGCCACTTCGGAAAGCGTCATGTGGCGATCTTTCCGCAGTTTGCGAAGCCGCTTCGCGATCACTGACGCATCGTGCGTGCTCGCCATTCCCCGGGAACTTTTCGGCTGTGCCGGAGTGCCAAGAAGATGGAGGATGGCCTCCATGTTGAGGTTTTTTTCGGTGCGCAGGCGCTGAATGTACTTCAATCGGTCCACTTGCTCACCGGAATAGGCGCGATATCCACCGGGAGTGCGCGCGGGTGTCATCAAGCCCATGTTTTCCCACTGCCGCAGGGTCGATGGGCTGATTTCCAGCAACTTGGCTACATCGGAAATGGTGTAGTGGTGGGAATTAGCGGCTTTCTTGGGCGATGGTACGGAACGTTGTGGGCGCGCGGGGGGCATGGTGTTTTCCTAGAACGTCGGCGGAGTATTGATCCAGAAGAGAACTGCTTCCTTCGAACCGATATTTTTCCAATGATGTTTCTGCATGCTGGAGAAGTACAGGCTATCGCCCTGGCGCAGCGTGTAGCGCTCCTGCTTATCGAGGCATATCTCGCAGGAACCTTGCAGTAGAAAAATAAACTCTTCGCCTTCGTGGTGGTACGCGCCGCCGCTTGTTGCGCCGGGCGCGAGGCGGAACAGGTGCGGCTCCATCATGTTCGAGCCGGAAGCCAGCAATTCGATTTGTATTCCCGACTCGTTTGATATCTGCTTTCGATTCTGCGTGCGAACCAGCTTGCGCGGTTCCTTGGAATCCTTGAAGAACGCAAGCACGTTCGTTTCGTAGAAAACGGAAAGTTTCTGCAGCGTGGCGACGGAAGCATTCGACTGTCCCCGCTCCAGGCTGCTTAGATAGCTGCTCGAAAGCCCCGTGCGTTCCGCCGCTTCGAAAATCGTGAGGCCGCGTTTTTCACGCAATTGCCGCAGTTGTTCTCCAATGGAGTGCGCGCCTTGAGACGCCGCCGGAGCATCAGCGTGCTGTTTGTCGGCGCCAATAAGATGCCGGATGGCCGCGACATTCAAATTCTTCTCCGTGCGCAAGCGCTGAATCTGTTTCAGGCGCTCAATCTGTTCGGAGGAGTAGGTGCGGTAACCACTTCGGGTGCGCGTGGGGCGAGTGAGGCCGACATTCTCCCAAATGCGCAGAGTCGATCGGCTGACATTCGTAATCTTGGCAGCTTCTGAAATAGTGAATGCCAGGTTGCTTTCCACCCCGGATTGCCGCGCGATCGAGCGTTTCTTCCTCATATAAGGATGAGGAAGTATAAACCGCAAATCCGCCGCAATTCAAAAAGTTTTTGGATTCCATCAGAAATTGCGTTTTGACAACCTTACAGTAAAAGTACATGTTTGTAGCGCCTTCAAATGTTTTTGCTGAAACCGTAGCGCATCGTCTTTGGGGTCGATGCCGCGAGCCAGTGCATTGCCGTCTGTGCTTCGACGCACAACACAAAGCGGCGGGTAATACGCCGCGACTCGTCCGTAATTTTCGCCGGAATTTAACCTTGGCAGGAGGAATGATGAAATCGTTATACCGATGTGCGGTCGTGGTGACTCTGCTCCTTTCGCTTCTGGCGATCACCGTCACGGTGGACGCTCAAACCGCGAGCACAACCGAAGGCGCCATTGTCGGAACTGTGACAGACACTTCGGGGGCTGCAGTGGTCGGCGCCACCGTTACTTTGTCCGGCGCTGCCATCATGAACACCAAAACGGTCACCACCGATCAAAGCGGCACCTACCGTTTTCCTGCTCTTGCGCCCGGCGATTACAAGATCACTGCCGACGCCTCGGGATTCGGAACGGAAACCCGGCAAGGTGTGCACATCTCACTTGGTTTCACCGCGACGGTTAACGTGGAAATGGCCGTGGGAGCGACCACGCAAACCATCACTGTGAGCAGCCAGACTTCCACCATCGACCTGCAGGCCAACAATATCACCACCAACCTGGAAGACGACCAGTTGAAGAATCTCCCCGGGTCTCGTGACCTGTGGGCGGTTCTATCGCAAGCGCCGGCGGTTGCTGAAACGAAGATGGATGTGGGCGGCAGCGACGCTTTGACGCAGCAGCCTTATACCGTTTACGGACTTGGAACTGGTCTCGGAGTATCGAGTGTCGGCGGCGGAGGTATCAACCGCGGCGAAGTGGAAGGCATGATGGTCAACGAAGGTTCCGGCGGCGGCGGCAGCGAAATGTTTTACACCGATTATGGCGCCATGCAGACCGTCTCGGTAAACGCTGCGAACAACACGGCGGAAATGCCACAGCCGGGCGTGCTCAGCCAGATGTTCGTGAAAAGCGGCGGCAACCAGTATCACGGTGACGTTTACTTCGATTACGAAAATGCGGCGATGGAAACGAATAACATCGATGGCAAGCAAATAGCCGCGCTTACCGCTGGCGGCGTAAAGCCAACGGCGGCGGTTCCCTTGGTAGACACAGACCGTCTGAATTTGTTCCGGGATTTTGCCGCGGATGTCGGCGGATACCTTAAGAAGGATAAGCTGTGGTGGTTCTTCGCCTATCGCTACACCACCACCGAGCAGAATTACCCGACTCTGAACGAAACACAGCAAAGCACGTCGCCCAACTACACTACCAAGATCAGCTACAGCATAACGCCAAAGCAAAAACTTGTCGGTTTTTACACGCACTCCAACAAATTACAGCCGGATTATCTCAATGCCCTCGTCCTCAGTGGTGGCCGTCAGGCGGGCGCTCTCGAGAGTGGCGCTACTACATGGAATTCAAGTTACCCGGTGTATGTGTATGACTTGCAGTACACCTATACCATCACCCCTAAACTTCTATTTGAGCTGAAGGCAGGACAATACTTCTCCGGCTGGACGAGACTTGGTAAGAGTAGCCTGCCGCGCATTGAAGACACTGCCACCAACTTCGTCTCCGGCGGCTTGCAGAACACCGAAAGTGACCGGCATCGTCCACAGACGCGTGGCGCCGTAAGCTACGTGCAGACTGGCTGGCTCGGCACGCATAACTTCAAATTCGGCAGTGAGTATATGCGCGATACAGATCTGAATCCCTGGAATGGTCTTGGTTTGCCGAACGCTTTAGAACCAACCGTGCCGTGTCCCACCGCGGCCGTTTCGGTGTTGGGCACCACCTGTCAGGTGGTTTCGACTCTCAACAACGGCGTGCCGCTAAACGCCTATTTCTACGCTTTGGGCAATTACAAGGCAATTAACGGAAATTCGACAATTGGAATCTATGGTAACGACACCTGGCAGATCAACAGCCGGCTCACGCTCAATGTTGGACTGCGTTTTGACCGCCAGGGCATCTTCTCTTCCGATGAAACCGGTCCTAACGGGTTGGCTCTTCAGGGAAAAGATTTCATTACCTTTCACAACTTTGGTCCTCGGCTCGGAATTTCATACGACCTGAGCGGCAAGGGAACAAGTGTTCTGAAACTTAGCTTCGGCCATTACTTCAACTATCCTGCCGCTGACTATGGCTCCGGACTGAACCCTGACGCTGCGAGTGGCTGGTATTACGAATATAAGTGGTCCCCAACGGCGGCGCAGCTTGCCGGCCGTTCCGGTGATACCGCCGCGAATTACTACCAACCCGGCGATACCCTCGGCGCATTCCAGAATTCACAGGGCGGCGTCGCCACCACCTCTTTTCCAAGCAATTTGAAGCTAGCCAACACGTATCAAGCTTCGGCTTATATCGAGCAACAATTGGGGGGCTTCACGTTGCGTAGCGGGTTTGTCTGGAATTCACTGCGGGATATTGCTGGCACGGTAAACGCGAACCGGCCGCTCCAAGCCTTCACTGTACCGAAAACGCTCTACTTCCCGGATGCGACTGATACGGCCACAGCAGCTTCACCCACCATTACTGTATGGGATCTGGCGCCGGGAACTCCCACTACAGCACTCAACGTTTACAAAAATCTGCCGGAGAGCAGCCATTTCTACAACTGGGAGTTCACCGCCTTGAAGCGCAGTTCCACCGGCCGTTGGACGCTCATGGGCAGCTTTAACTACACCTGGAATTACGTGCGCAACTTCACCAGCGGCTTCGGCACCACTACCTCCTACACGCCGAACCAGTTGATCAACACGGTTGGCTGCGCGGATACGGCTCCTTGCATCGAAAATGGCCAGGCAGAGTTTTATAACTGGCAAGGAAAGATCAACAGCACGATTAGCTTGCCGTGGCGTTTCCGGACCATTCCCGTATTCCGGCTCCAGTCGGGTGCACCCTTCGGCCGCTACTTCAGCACTTCTGGCATCAAGGCGCCCGCCGGTTTGGAACCAACTCTCACGGTGAACGGGAGCGTGCTTGCCGAGCCGTTCGGTACCGAGCGCACGCCCACCATTCCGCTCTTTGATATCCGTGTCGAGAAGGATGTCTTGATTCGCGAGCGCTTTCTTGCCACCGGTTTCTTCGACATCTACAACATCTTTAATAACAATGCTGACCAGGCCGTCACGGCAGCTTCCGGTTCAAGCTTCCTGGCGCCTTCGAATATCACTCCTCCACGTATCGCGCGCGTCGGTTTCAAGTTCGCGTTCTAGGGCCATACCGCTATTCAGCAGAAGGAACCCAGGCAGGTATCGCAAGGTGCCTGCCGCAACCTTGTAAGACAAGCGCGATTCGCGGAGGACACGACCATGGATTCAAAGGACCGCAATCTCGGAATGAACAGCCACATCACGCGGCGCGATTTTATCAATGGAGTAGCAGTTGCCGTGGGCGCCAGTATGGTTCCGGGTGGACTGGCCATGGCGCAGGATTCCGGCCCTGACCCTTCGGCGCAGGAACCGCTTCTCGCGCAGGGAATCACGCAGGACGATCCTCGCTACTATCCTCCGGCCCTTACCGGTATGCGCGGCAGCCATCCGGGCTCTTTCGAAGTCGCGCACGAGATGCGCGATGATGGTAAATGGGATCTCTCCACCGCGGAAGACACCGGCGAAACCTACGATCTTGTCGTAGTCGGCGGAGGAATCAGCGGCCTCGCGGCAGCTCATTACTTCGTCAAAAATGTTGGCCGAAGCGCCAAAGTTTTAGTACTCGATAATCACGACGATTTTGGCGGGCATGCCAAGCGCAACGAGTTTTCCTACAACGGCCGCACTCTCGCCCTGAACGGTGGCACGCTCAATATCGAATCGCCTGACCGCTACAACCAGCCCGCCAAGCAACTGCTGGAGGCTGTCGGTATCGACCTCGATCGCTACCTTGACGAAAACTCCAAGAATCGCCAGCTCTATAGTTCCCTCGGTTTGGGTAATGCGTATTTCTTCAACAAGGAAACCTGGGGCGCCGACAAGCTCGTGAAAGTGGCTGGCGCCACCGGCACCGGCGAAGAAGGGGCGGCTGCGGCGCGCCGTACCATGGGCGGCATCACAGAGGATTTCATCGGCCGCACGCCGCTTTCCGAACAAGCCAAGAAGGACATGCTGCGGATCTATAGCAAAGAACAGCCTGACTACATGCCAGGCATGTCCGCGGCGGAGAAGCAGGTGCGCCTCGCGAAGATGAGCTATCAAGATTACCTGCTCAATGTGGCCAAGGCCGATCCGCAGTGCCTCTGGTTCGTGAAGCATACCGGAGAAGGAAACTTCTGCGTTGGAGCGGACGCCATCCCGGCTCTGTTTGCCGCGCAAGGATATGGCTCGCCCGGATTTTCAGGATTAAATCTCAATCCATTGCCGAATGGCTTGCTCGAGGATCTTCCCGGAGGCCAGCACGGCCGCCAGGTTCCTGGCCGCATGGCCGTTCATTTTCCGGACGGCAACGCCACAGTGGCGCGTCTGCTGGTTCGTTGGCTTGTGCCGGACGCCGTTCCCGGTACAACCATGGAAAGCGTCGGCCTGTGCCGCATCAACTATTCCTTGTTGGACAAGCCCGGCCAAACCGCGCGCATTCGCTTGAACAGCACCGTCGTCAACGTGCATCACGATGGCCCTTACGGCGAGGCCAAAGGCGTGGTTGTGAGCTATGTCCGCAGCGGCAAAACCTACCAGGTAAAAGGACAAGCCTGCGTGATGGCTTGCTGGAACATGTTCATCCCGATGATTGTTCCCGAGCTTCCCGCCGAACAGAAAAAAGCTTTGGCCTACGGTGTGAAGGGGCCTCTCGTTTACACGAGCGTTGCCGTAAAGAATTGGACGGCGTTTCAGAAGCTGGGCATTCGTAGTGTCAGCGCGCCGGATATGTTCCATGACAACGTATCGCTTGCGGAAGCGGTCAGCTTGGGCGATCTGCACCATCCGCAAACGCCTGACGAACCGGTGGTGCTGCACATGAGCAAAATTCCCACCGCTCCCGGCAAGCCGCGCAAGGAGCAGCATCACATCGGGCGAATGCTGCTTTACACCACAACCTTCGAGACCTTCGAGCGCAACATTCGCGACCAGCTCACCCGCACTCTTGGCGACGGAGGATTCGATCCCGCGCGCGATATTGTGGCCATCACCGTGAATCGCTGGCCGCACGGTTACGCGTACACCTACAACAGCCTTTTCGAGCCCATGGACTGGGTTTACACACAAACCGATGCGCGCCCTTGCGTAGCTGCTCGCAAGCCCTATGGGCTTATCACCATCGCTAATTCGGACGCCGCCGCCAGCCCGCACACGGATGCGGCCATGCTGGAAGCACATCGCGCGGTGCAACAAGTTTTGGAGCGCCGTGCCTGGCCTATGCTGACGCAGACTAGCGCCGGCTAGCTTTTCCGCAACGCGCGCAACGTTGTAGGCAATGCCTGAAGCGACTTAAGAATCCGGGGATTAACATGGGAAGGATTTCAATATGGCGGACGGGTTCGATCGCGAATTAGGAATGGGCCGCAACATCACGCGCCGCGACTTTTTGAATGGGATGGGCGTGGCGCTGACCAGTTCCATGCTACCCACAAGTCAGGTCAGCGCCTTTGCGAAGATGATGCGGCAAAGCGCCCAAGAAGGCCAAAGCGGCGAATACTATCCGCCCACGCGCACCGGAATGCGCGGCAGCCACCCGGGATCCTTTGAAGTGGCCCACGAGTTGGCCATGGGCCAGCATTGGGACAACGCACCCGATACCGGCGAGCGCTACGACATGGTCATCGTCGGCGCGGGCATCAGCGGCTTGTCCTCCGCATATTTCTTCACGAACTCTGCGGGGCCGAACGCCAAGGTGCTGCTTCTCGACAATCATGACGATTTCGGCGGCCACGCCAAGCGCAACGAGTTTCATTACAACGGGCGCATGCTGCTGCTCAACGGTGGAACTTCCAACCTCGAGGTTGTCGATCAGTACAGCACTGTTTCGCGCACTTTGCTGAAAGCCATCGGCATCGACCTGCAGCGCCTGCAGAAGGCCAGCGACACCACCGGCGAGTTCTACAATTCGATGAATCTTGGCACCGCGACCTTTTTTGCCAAGGAAGTTTTTGGCTCAGACAAACGGGTGATGGGCGCGCCTAAGGGTGGCCAGATGGGTTTCCGCGGCCGCGGCATCGGGGCCGATTGGGCTACGTGGCTGAAAGACACTCCCTTCTCGGATACAGCGAGAAAAGATCTTATTCGCCTCTACGATCCCACTCTTCCTGATTTTTATACGGGGCTTACCGACGAGGAAAAGAAATACAAACTGTCGCGAATCACGTATCAGGATTACCTGCTGAATGTCGTGAAGGTCACGCCGGAAGTGATTCCGTTCCTGAATCGCGCGCGCAACGAAATCGATGTATTCGCGGCGTATGCGGCGTTCCTCGAAGGCCATCCTGGTTTCCAGGGCCTGAAGCTGGCGCCCTATCCGAAGGTTGGGCCGCTCACGCATATCGGCGGCACGCAGCACGGCAATGAAGTCGTCTCCTACGGCGGTCCCACCATCGAATTTCCCGATGGCAACGCCAGCATCACCCGCCTGCTGGTGCGTTCCATGATTCCCGACGCTTTGCCCGGCAACACCATGGAAGATGCCATCACTTCGCACCTCAACTACAGCTATCTCGATCGCGACAATCAGCACGTTCGTGTTCGCCTCAACAGCACCGCGGTACACGTGAAGCATCTTGGCGATCCCGAAACGGCCAAAGAAGTGGAAATCACCTACGTGCGCGGAGGCAAAGCGGAAAAGGTCCGCGCGCAAAACGTGATTCTGGCCTGCTACAACATGATCATTCCGTATCTTTGCCCGGAGATGAGCACCACGCAGAAAGACGCCCTCGCTTACTGCGTGAAGAAACCCCTCGTTTACACCAGCGTCTGCATCAAGGATTGGACTCCATTTGCCGACGCCAAGCTGCGCAGCGTTACCTGCCCGCAAATGTTCCATCAAGGCTTCAGCCTGGGCCGTGCACCGGTCTTTGGCGATTACAAAGGGCCGCGCTCTCCTCAGGATCCCATGGTGCTTTCGCTCACCGCCGAGCCGGTCGGGGAAGGGAAGACTGAACGCGATCAATACCGCACCGGGCGCATGAAGATGCTCGGCTGGGATTTTGAATACTTTGAGAAGAAAATTCGCGATCAACTCGCGCGAGGCATGGAAGGCACCGGTTTTGATCCCGCGCGCGACATCGTGGCCATCACCGTGAATCGCTGGCCGCACGGTTACGCCTACATGTACAACATGCTCTATGACAAGCCGGAATGGGCGCTGCTCGATGCCGACGACAAGCCGTGCTACGTAGGCCGCAAGCGCTTTGGACGCGTTTCCATCGGCAACTCGGATGCCGCTGGGAGTTCGCATACCGACGCCGCCATCGACGAAGGGTTTCGTGCAGCGGGCGAGCAATTGGTCATTCGCAGTCGCAGCACCGAGACGCCGGAATTGCCAACGGCAGCTTCGTAATTCATCCATGAGCCAACGCGGCACGACAGGAGAAGTCTATGTCTGACGAATATCGCAAGCTTGGCATGGACCGCGCGATCACCCGCCGCGATTTCATGAACGGCGTCGCCATCGGCATCACCGGCGCTTCGGCTGCGCTGGACGCTCTACCGGCGTTCGCTGAAAATTCGCCGGCAACACCACAAGCGGCAGCTGCAGCCGATTCCGATGCCGCGAACTACCCGCCGCTGCGGCAAGGCCTGCGGGGAAATCTCCCGTCTGCCGTGGATATCTTCAATCCCATTCGCGACGGGAAGTACGTTCAGTTCCCCGTGGCAGACTCGGAGATAACCGAAGAATACGATCTCGTGATTGTCGGCGGAGGCATTTCGGGGCTTTCGGCCGCGCATTTTTATCGTCTCGGTCTCGGCCCTAAATACAAGATCCTCGTCCTGGACAATCATGACGATTTTGGCGGCCACGCCAAGCGCAACGAATTTCACTACGACGGAAAAGTGTTCTACGGCTATGGCGGAACGATGGGCATCGCTACACCATTTCCTTACAGCCATGGGGCCAAGGCGCTCGTCAAAGAACTGGGAATTGAGGTTTCGCAAAATTCGAAATTCTTTAACCGCACCATCGAGCAGAACTACCAGCTTCAGGGTGGCATGTTCTTCGACAAGGAACATTTTGGCGAAGACCGTCTCGTCGCCGGCAACGGCCGGCTGCCGTGGCCGGAGTTCCTGGCCAAAGCGCCACTAACAGACGCAGCACGCGCTGACCTGATCCGCCTGCACGGCAAGAATCCCGATTACATGGCCGGCATGAGCCCCGGAGAAAAAGAAGCCAAGCTCGCGAAGATGAGCTACCAGGATTTCCTGCTCAAAATCGCCAAGGTTACGCCCGAGGCGATTCCGTTTTTCCTGAGTCAAGGCGGACGCAACAACAAGCGCGTCGATACCATGCCGGCGCTCGAAGCCGCCGAGCACAACGCCATCGGCTTTAATGGTCTTGGACTTAAATTCGAAGAACGATTCAGCGAAGCCTCTTACACGCTTCATTTCCCGGATGGCAATTCATCCGTGGCGCGCCTGATCGTCAGCCGACTGATTCCCGCCGCGGTTGGCGGCCAAGTCCCGGACATGAACACCATCGTCCAGACCAAGGTGGACTATTCGAAGCTCGATTTGCCGGAATCGAATATTCGCATCCGGCTAAGCAGCCCGGTGGTACGCGTGCTGCACGACGGCGACCCCGAAAGCGCCACTACGGTGCGCATCGCGTATATCAATCGCGGCAAGGCGTGTGCTGTGCGCGCGCGCAACTGCATCCTGGCCTGCTACAACCGCCTAATCCCGTACCTCATGCCGGAAATTCCCGCCGGCCAGAAGGCCGCGCTCGAATATCCGGTGAAGGTCCCGATGATGTACACCAACGTTCTTATTAAAAAGTGGACCGCCTTCCAGAAACTCGGCGTTGCTCGCATCAACGCGCCTGCAATGTATTACACCAATACCACGCTCGATCCCGGCACTACGTTCGGCGGCTATTCCGGCGTCACGAATCCCGAGGAGCCGATTCTCGTGCATCTCACGCGCAATCCAAACAAGCCAGGCGCCGGCCTGAACCGCAAGCAGCAAAATGCCGCCGGCCAGCAGGAATTGCTCACCATGACGTTCGAGGATCACGAGTACAAAATTCGCGATCAGTTGGGCCGCATGCTCGGCCCCGGCGGTTTCGATCCTGCAGAGGACATCGCTGCCATCACCGTGAACCGCTGGCCTTATGGTTACGCCTACACCTATGACACGCTTGGCGATCCAGACGTGCCGCTCGAACAGCGTCCGCACGTGCTGGGCCGCAAGCGTTTTGGTCTGGTAAGCGTCGCGAATTCGGATGCGGGCGCAGCCGCATTTACAAACCAAGCCATGGATGAAGCGAATCGCGCAGTCGAGGAATTGTTCGTGCGCCAGGGTCTTTGTTAGGCAGCGCGGGTTTGCGGAGTTTTCGCAGCCAGAGGGAGGGAAGCAGACCAGCCAGGGCAAAGCTTGGCGTGGGGCTGACTTTTGCTCTCAGTTGTGGTTTGGCGTTGCTGGCGCAGACCGAAAATCAGCCTGCAACGGATCAATCAAAGAGCGCTGAGTCTTCCGCGCCGGTTCAGCCCATTCCGTTCAGTCATAAGAAACACCTGGCGCTCGGCGTGAAATGCGAGTTGTGCCACACGAATCCCGATCCCGGGATCAATGTGACGCTGCCTGCAGCCGCGCCGTGCATGATTTGCCATGTATCTGTCGCAAAGAATAAGCCGGCGATCCAGAAGCTCGCTGAGTATTACAAGGCGAAGAAGCCGATTCCCTGGGCCCGAGTTTACGCCGTGCCCGCGTGGGTTTATTGGAACCATCGCACGCATTTGCAGGCCAAGGTTGAATGTCAGAGTTGCCACGGAGACGTCGCCCAGACGGACACCATGAAACTGGCCACGAACGTCACCAGCATGCAGGGCTGCGTCGATTGCCACCAGGAACGCGGCGCGCCGGTAGGATGTGACACCTGCCACGACAACATGTCGCAGTAGAGTTGCCGAATTATGACGGACGAGGAGACGCTATGTCAGCGACGAAGATTGCCAGCTATGTTACCAAATACAAGTATGTTCCCAAATATTTGATCTGTGCCGGAGCGTTGTTTGCTCTCGGTTCACCCGCGCGCCCCCAGCAGAGTCAGCCCGCCGCCGCTCCGCAGCCGCCAGCGAATCGCTGCGTGGCGCCCGAGTATCACCAGATGGATTTCATCCTGGGTACCTGGGAAGTTTCGAACAAAGGCAAAAAAACTGCCGAGGCTACCTTCGAGCCCACAACTACCAGCGCTTGCGGCATCCAGGAGACTTGGCGAAATGGCAACGGTGGCGGAGGCAATGGCCTTTTCGCGAATTCGCCGGTCGGTAAAGGTTGGCAATACTTCTGGGTTCCCTCGTCCGGCCAACCAACGTGGCTCCATGACGGCAAGCCCACCGGTACCGGCGACGAGATGCAGTTCACCCTGACCCGCACCGCCCAGGATGGAAAGAGTCACGAGAGTCATTGGACACTCACCAAAGATGCCGATGGCAAAATCCATGAAGTTTCAGTCAACATGGAGACAGGCGCCACCGAATACGACCTTCTCTGGACCAGGAAATAGGCTTGGTCGTGCCGGTGCGCGACAACGTCCAAACTCTTACCCGCGAAGAGGCAAACTTGAGCAGTTCAACGAAAGCCATCGAAAGCGGCGCATCTTCCGAGCAACAATTCGTAAAAGGTCTCGGCCTCACCAGTGCCACCACACTGGTGATGGGCAGCATGATCGGCTCGGGTATCTTCATCGTTTCCGCCGATATCTCTCGCCTCGTGGAATCGCCTGCTCTTTTACTCGCGGCCTGGGCGGTCACGGGCGTTATGACCATCATTTGCGCCCTTTGCTATGGCGAACTCGCAGCCATGATGCCGCGTGCCGGCGGCCAATATGTTTACCTGCGCGAATCGCTCGGCCCGATCTGGGGTTTCCTGTACGGCTGGACGTTATTTCTGGTCATTCAAACCGGCACAATTGCGGCGGTTGGTGTCGCCTTCGGGAAATTTCTCGGCATCTTCGTGCCATCGATCTCGTCGTCGCACTGGCTGATCCACATCGCGCATGTCCCGCCGGTGCGGATCGGAGCCATGGTATTGGGCAATATCGACGTCGGCCTGAGCACGCAGAACCTTACTGCGATCGTGATTATCGTTTTGCTTTCCGTCGTCAACATCTTCGGCGTAAAACTCGGCGCGGCGGTGCAGAACGTTTTCACCGTGGCCAAAACCGCCGCGCTCCTTGGCCTGGTGGTTCTAGGCATCTTCATAGGACGCAACGCCACGGCCATCGCAGCGAATTTCGGTGCGAACTTCTGGCGCAATGCCGCTTTTCACGCCATGCATCCGGTGCAGGTCGGAGTAGGCGGCCCCATCGTGTTGGTCGGCACCATCGCTATCATTGCCGTCGCGCAAGTTGGTTCGCTTTTCTCCGCGGATGCCTGGAACAACGTGACCTTCACCGCCGGTGAAGTAAAGAATCCGCAGCGCAATTTGCCGCTCTCTCTCGCCATCGGCACGGGCACCGTGATTCTTCTCTACATCCTGGCGAACGTCGTCTACCTCGCCGTGCTTCCTCTGGCAGGCAATCCTCACGGCGCCACCGTACTTTCCCGCGGCATTCAGTACGCTTCGGAAGACCGGGTCGCCACCGCTGTCGTCCAGCAGATTTTTGGGCCTTCCGGCGCAGGCATTATGGCCGTCGCCATTCTGATTTCAGGGTTTGGCTGCATCAACGGCATGCTGCTGGCGGGCGCGCGCGTGTATTACGCCATGGCCAAAGATGGTCTGTTTTTCGCCGGCGCCGGAAAGCTTCACCAGCGTTATCGCACACCGGCGCACGCACTCGTTCTGCAGTGTCTATGGACCTGCATCCTTTGCGTTTCCGGAAGCTACGGCCAACTTCTCGACTACATCATTTTTGCCGTGCTGGTGTTTTACATTTTGACCATTGGCGGTCTGATTGTCTTGCGCGTGAAGCAGCCCGACGCGCCTCGCCCTTATCGCGCCATTGGTTACCCGGTTCTGCCCGTGATTTACATTGTCATGGCCATCTATATCGACGGCGTTCTGCTGCTTTACAAGCCACAGTACACATGGCCCGGGCTGATCATCGTGCTTCTCGGTATTCCTGTTTACTTTCTTTGGTCGCGAACAGCAAGCCGGGCGGCGGCGGTGGCAAGCGTTCAGTCTTCTGTTTAGTTTTTAGCTTTTGCAAGTCAGCCTGAACATTGTAACGGCCGCGTCGCGCCGGTGCGGAGATTGCGCTGCGAAAATTCGAGGAGCATATGGCGGACACCATTCAGAAATACAAAGAGTATGTGATGACGGGCTTCATGAAGTCGCTCGTGCCCATCGTTGTGGAAAAAGCGCGGGGCGCCGTCGTCACCGACGTAACCGGCCGCGACTACATTGACTGCTTCGCTGGAATCTCCGTGGTGAATGCCGGACACTGCAATCCCCAGGTGATCGCCGCGGCCCAGGCGCAGATGGACAAGCTTGTCCACTGCTCTTCGTACATTTATCACGTGCAGCCCGTCGCCGAATTGGCGGAGAAAATGTCGCAGATTGTGCCGGGTGCCGGCCCGAAGAAAACTTTCTTTGGCAACGGCGGCGCGGAAGCCATCGAAGGCGCGCTGAAACTGGCGCGGCTTTACACCGGCAAGTACGAATTCATCTCACTTTACGGAAGCTTTCACGGCCGCAGTTTCGGCGCGCTCAGCGTCACCGGAAATCAGGGGCGCAAGAAGCACGGAGGGCCTTACGGCGCTGGCGTCGCATTTGTTCCTGCGCCATATGTCTATCGGTCGCAGTGGTCCAAAGATCCGGAAGAATGTGCGCGCCAATGCGCCCGCGCCGTCGAAGAAGCTATCCGCTTCGCTACTTCTGGTGACGTCGCCGCATTTATCGCCGAACCCGTGATGGGCGAAGGCGGCATCATCGTTCCGCCGCACAACTACTTCAAGGAAGTAAAAAAGGTGCTCGACAAGCACGGCATTCTGTTCATCGCCGACGAAGTGCAATCCGGATTCGCGCGCACCGGCAAAATGTTCGCCATTGAGCACTACGGCGTCGAGCCGGATATTCTCGTGGCCGCGAAGGGTATCGCCGACGGCTTTCCGCTAAGCGCCTATACAGCGCGGCCAGAAATCGCCGCGGCCTACAAACCTGGCGATCACCTGACCACTTTCGGCGGCAATCCGGTTTCCTGCGCCGCTTCGCTCGCGAATATTGCTTTTATCGAGAAGGAAAATCTGTGCCAGCGCTCCACCGAAAATGGTGAATATGTTGTCTCGAAACTGAGGGCAATGCAGCGCGAAAATGCGCTGATCGGCGAGGTTCGCGGCCAGGGGCTAATGATCGGAATCGAATTGGTGAAGGACGAAAAGCTCAGCCCGGCGGCCGCCGAGGCCGAAGCGATTCGCGACGCCATGCTTCGCCGCGGTGTACTGGTCGGCGTCGGAGGCAGCTACGGAAATGTGATCCGCTTCCAGCCGCCGCTGGTTATCAGCAAGCTACAGATCGATCAGGCTCTTTCCGCACTCGCGGAATCACTGCACGAATTGAAGAATCCAGCGAATCGCCTCGTGGCTGTGTAACCCAGGCAAGCACGCACCGCCAAACAGCGTGCGGCCAATCGCCCAGGCACCTCCATGCGTGGTGTAGCACTCGCGTGTTTTCAGAAAGCATCCCCCAGGGCGACAAAGACTACGAACCTTTTGTGAACGGTGCGCGTTCCGTCGGCCATCTTTACAGTCGCCAGTAGCACGCTTTTACCGCCGACTGGTCACCAACCCCCGCTGCCACAGTCATGCCGACGCGTAGCCGCCCCGGTGAGGGCGCAGGAAAAGATGTTCAGCGAGCGAGGCATCTCTCTTCGTGTGAAAAATCGTCGCTCTCGTTTCAACATGCCTCGCACACACTCTCACTCGCGCTTAGCCGACGGCTATTTGCGGTCCCGGCCCGGAGCATTATTTTTGTGCGAAGTTCAGTATTCGGATAGCGCATCGGCCCCGCAGTGTTCCAGAGAGCGATTTAGGCGATGTTTTTCAGCCGAGGAAAAAGCTTCTCCGCATTTCCACGCTCGATCGCCGACATTACCTCCGGCGAGAGTCCCAGGTTCGGTATCTCGTCAACCGTCGATTCGATGGGCTCGTACGGGTAGTCGGTGCCGAACAAAATGTGATCCGGCAACGCAAACTTCATCATTGCGGCCATGGGATAGGGATAAGTGGCGTGCGCAATATCGAGATAAAACTTCTGCAGCTCCGGAATCACTCCATTCGGAATATACTCCGCATGTTTTTCATCCCGCGGATAGCGGTCTTTGATTCGGCCCGCGATCATCGGCATAGTGCCGCCGGAATGCGGAATGATGAATTTCAGGTTCGCGTATTTGTGCAGGACGCCCTGTGCCAGCAGGCTGGTACACGCCCGCGTGATGTCGAAATCGAACTCGTTCATGGATGCTGAAACGCCATCATTCAACTTCGTGCAGCACGGTGGCGCCAGCGGGTGGATGTAGACGATCGCGTTTCTGCGATTCAGCTCCTGCCACATGGGATCAAAGTAGTCGTCCCCCGGCCAGCGTCCTTGATTGTCATTCGTATAGATCCCGATCGCGTCCGCCTTCAGCGTGTCCAGACCGTATTCGATCTCTTTCATCGTCCCGTCGATGTCCGGCAGTGGCACTCCCGTATACAACCCGAAGCGCTTCGGATGCTCCGAGCGAACCTTCGCGCCATAGTCGTTTCCAGCGCGCACTGCTGCCCGGCCCTTTTCCGTGTTGTCGTAGAGAATGTTGCCCATCTGCGTCATCGACAGCATCGCGAACGCGATGTCGAACTTGTCCATCTGCGCCAGCGTTTTCTCTGGGGTCCACGGAAAGCGCCCGCCGCTGGTTTGCGCATTGCCAGGCGCGGCTAGCATCGGGGGCACGTGATGGTGGTGTACGTCGATGCGCCCGCCCTTCGCTGTCGCTTTATCGACGAACTGTCCGCGCAGCGCTCCTGACGGGAGCGCCGCGGCAGCCCCCGCCACTGCGGCAAGCTTCAATAAATCGCGGCGCGAAATCTCGGGTGCTCGAAAAATGGAATTCGACATAGTTCTCCACAGCGGATCAGATGCAAATTGTATACCGAATCAACGGCTGACAAAGTAATTTCGCCGGGCCGCTGCCGCTCGGGGCCAAGACTATCGGCGCGAAGCGCAGCGCTGATTAAGGTCCAGCCACTAGGAAGAAATAGCCTCAAGCGCCAGCCCGCGCGTGCGCGGCCCGAACACACCGATCGCCAGTATCACTACCAGCATCGACGCCGCGATCAGCGCGAAAACTCCGTCGACTCCGAAGTCGTTGAGGAAGAAGCCGATCAAAAAGCTCGCAAGGATCGCGCTCAGCCGGCTCCAGCAATAGACGAATCCCACGGCCTGAGCGCGCACCCTCGTCGGGAATAATTCTGCTTGATACGTGTGGAACGCGAACGACATCCAGTTATTCGCGCACGTTAGCAACACTCCGCAGGCGATCAGCCACTCCGGCGAGCGCTGCCGCGCGAATAGCAATCCAAACGCCGCAATACACACCGCGCTCCAGACGATCTGCCATTTGCGCTCGAATTTGTCGGCAAAAGCCCATCCTGCGAGCGGTCCAAAGGGTGCGGCAATGGCGATGATGAACGAATAGTGCAGGCTCGAGGTGATCGCGATTCCTTTGGCGATCAGCAGCGTAGGCACCCACGACGCAAAACCGTAATATCCGATGGTCTGGAAGAAATTGAACGCGGTCAGCATCAGCGTGCGGCCCGCGTATGGCGGCCGGAATATCTGCATCAGGTTGCCGCGAGACTCGGGGGCGGCAGCGGGTTTTATTTCCGGCAAGGCCTTGCCGAATTCCCGCGCCACTTGATTCTCAATCGCTGTCGTGGCCCGCTCCGCTTCCTCCAGCCGTCCTCTTGCAATCAGCCAGCGCGGGCTCTCCGGTATTCGTCGCCGGATTACCCACACGAATGCCGCGCCCACCGACCCGATCAGCACCACCCAGCGCCAGCCGTCCAGTCCCCCAAAATGCCGCGGAACCAGCAACCACGAAATAAACGCCACGATCGGCACCACCGCGAATTCGATTACCTGATTCAGCGCGAATGCTCTGCCGCGCAGCTCTCGCGGTATCAGCTCTGCGATGTACGCGTCAATTGTCACGAATTCCACGCCAATGCCGATGCCGCAGATCATCCGCCAGAAGAGAAGTCCGCTCGACGAGTGCTGAAAGGCCATGATGACGCTGGCCAGGGCGTACCACAGCAGGGAAGTGGTGAAAATTGCTCGCCGCCCGAAGCGATCCGCCACGAAGCCAAACACCAGCGTGCCCAGAAAAAGTCCCGCGAAAGTCGATGCTACGAATGCGGCGAAACCCCTGAATCCGAAAAAGTGCTGCGACGCGCTTGTAAAAAATCCGCTGCGCACCAGCCCCGGCCCAATGTAGGTCATGAAAAAAAGGTCGTAGAACTCGAAGCCTCCGCCCAATGACAGCAGCACGACAATGCGCCACACGTAACGTGTGGCCGGCAACCGGTCCAGTCGGGCGCTGATCGCCGCCGCCTCGTAACCCACCGCTGATGTGTGGCTGCTCATTTCAGCCTATCCGTCACCAGTCGCACTCATCTCCGGGAAATCAATCCGCGCGTTGCAAAAGGAATTCCTGTCCGGCCGATTCATGTTCTCTTTGCCGCAAAACTTCGAAGGATGATACCCTGCCCTTTTAGCGAGGCGCCAGTTAAGGTCTGTCCTGCCTGGTCTTCACCGCAGGGTCTTTCCTCAAGGGAATAGCATGTCCGCTCACAGGTCCATTGTCTCGCGGCGCAATTTCAATCGCATCATGGCCTCGCTGCTCTTCTCAGCGGGTCTATCCTCGAGTCTCGCGGCCGGGAAGCAGACCATCAGCGTCGCCTTGCTCCTTTCTGGCGTGATCACCGACGGCGGCTGGGGACAGTTGGCCTACAACGGACTCAGCACGCTCAAGTCTCGTGGATTCCGTACCGCCTACGCGGAAAACATCTCGCTGGCCCAAATGGACCAGGTTACGCGCGGTTATGCGGATGACGGCTTCGACCTCATCATCGGGCACGGCGGCGAGTTCAGCAGCACGTTTCTCGAAGTTGCTCCGGATTACCCCAAACAACGCTTTTTCGTCACCACATTTCTGCCCCAGGGCGCCGTTTCGCGAAACCTGATGTACGTCAACATGGGCTACTTCAGCGCTGCCTATGGCGCTGGCGTTCTGGCCGCGCTCATTTCCGTAAAGAAGCAGGCCGTCGGTTACATTGGCGGCGCCGACGATCCCAATCAGCAGCGCATGAAAAAAGCATTCATCGCCGGGGCGCAGCATGCCGTGCCGGGAATTCGAGCCATGGGCATCATCACTGGCGATTACGACAATGCCGCCAAGGGTCGCGAAGCTGCTTCTATTTTGATTGGCAATGGCGCGGATGTGATCTGGCACTCCGCCGACATCACCGGCCTCGGCGCCATCCAGGGGGCTGCCGCGGGAAACATCAAAGCCATTGGCTGCTATTCCGATCAAAGCGCCCTGGCGCCCAACAACGTCGCCACCAGCTTTGAGCTGAATCTTTCGGGCATGGTCATCAAAATCACCGAACAAGTGCTTTCTGGAACATTCGCCGGCGGAACGGAGTGGCGCCCGCCCGTCGACGAGATGTGGCTTCTGAAGAACGGACCTAACGGCAGTTACAATCCGCATCTCATAACGTCTGCGGAATGGGCTGCGTTTCAGGATGTCTGGCGCGACATCGCCGCGCGCAGGATTGATGTCGATAAATTTGCCGCCTTCTGAAGCATTTCCGCCTCACTTGTCCGATAATTCGCAGGTAGATTCAATCGGCTACTGAAGGAGCGAACGGTGATCCGCACTTTGGAGATGCGCAACATCGTGAAGCGCTTTCCGGGTGTGCTTGCGAACGACCATGCGAACCTCACCCTTCGCGCCGGCGAAATCCACGCCTTGCTCGGCGAAAACGGCGCGGGCAAAAGCACGCTGATGCAAATCCTCTACGGCTTTCATTCCATGGACGCCGGAGAAATCCTGCTCGACGGCCGGCGTGTTCACCTCAACAGCCCGAAGGATGCCATCGCCCTCGGCATCGGCATGGTCTATCAGGAATTCATGCTCCTGCGGCCGTTTTCCGTGGTGGAAAATACCGTGCTCGGCTTGCGCGAAGGTCCCGGCCCGCTGCTCGATTTGTCGAAAGCTTCGGCCAAACTGAAGGAATTGAGTGACCGTCACGGTCTCGCCCTCGACCCTGCTGCCAAGGTGGAAAATCTTCCCATTGGCGTGCAGCAGCGCGTCGAAATCGTGAAGCTTCTCTATCGCGACGCGCGTCTGCTGATTCTCGATGAGCCCACCGCCGTGCTCACGCCTCAGGAAAAAGATCGCCTCTTCTCTGTGTTGCGGGCGCTCCCCGCGGACGGCCGTACCGTGATCATCGTCACCCACAAGCTGGCCGAAGTGATGGACATTGCCGATCTCGTCACGGTTATGCGTGACGGCAAGGTCATGGCCACGCGCTCCATTCACGAAACCTCGCCGCAGGAACTCACGCAGCTCATGGTCGGCCGCGACGTGAACTTGCGCATCGTCAAAACTTCGCAAGCGCCCGGTGATTCCGTTCTGCAACTCCCCGTTTTGCAGATTAAGGATCTCCACGTTGCCGGCGAAGACGACAGGGAAAAGCTAGCCGGCGTCAGCCTGGATATCCACGCCGGAGAAATTCTCGGCATTGCCGGCGTGGACGGCAACGGCCAGTCCGAACTGGCCGAAGCCGTCATGCATCTGCGCGACATTCGCAGCGGCCGGGTCCTTCTCAACGGCGCCGACATCACCAATCGAAGCGTCGCTCGTCACCGCGCGCTGGGCATTTCATACGTACCCGCGGACCGCCGCCACGTCGGATCCGTCACCGAAATGTCCGTTGCCGACAATGCCATCCTCGGCCTGCAGCAAAAATTTTCGAGCGGTGTGTTTCGCAATATTCGCCATGCCCGCGAATCGGCGCAGAATCTCGTCTCACGCTTCGCCGTTCGCCCGGCCGGCATTGACGCGCCCGCTGGGAAACTCTCCGGCGGCAATCTTCAGAAGCTCATTCTGGGACGCGAAATCATACGCGCATCCGCCGCCCTGATTGTCGAGCAGCCCACCCGCGGCCTCGATATCTCCGCCGTTGAAGCCGTCTGGCAGGAATTGCTCCGCGCGCGCCAGGAGGGCAAAGCGATTCTGCTGATCTCAACCGAACTCGAAGAGCTTCTGAATCTCGCCGATCGTGTTGCTGTCATGTTTGCAGGCCGCGTCGTCGGCATCGTGGACGCCGCCAATGCCTCCGTTGAAGAAATCGGCCGCATGATGGCCGGCCTTCCCGCAGCAGCATCGATCCCGTCCCACCCACCCGGAGCCATCTCAGGAACGCAGCGTGCCGAAATTGTTTGAACGCCGCCTGGCGCCCGCCGATTCGCCTCTAGCCATTCTTGCTCGCACCTTCGCAGCGCTGATCGCCGCCATGCTAGTCACCGCATTTCTGTTTCGTTCCTACGGCGCGAATCCCTGGCAAGCCTATTTCGCCCTGTTCCATGAGCCTTTCGCCACCTTGCGCGGATTCGGCTACACCTTGGTTCGCGCTTCTCCTCTGGCGCTGGTGGCGCTCGGCACGGTCGTGAGTTGGCGCTCCGGATTCGCCTATCTGGGATTTGAAGGTTCTTTCATCGTCGGCGCCGTAGTCAGCTCGTGGCTGGCTTTGTCGACCGCTCCGCGTGCGGCCTTCGGCCCCATGCCGTTTCTGTTGTTTTTGCCGCTCGCCATTCTCCTGGGATTTTTCGCAGGCGGCATCTGGGCGGGAATGGTCGGCATTTTGCGCGCGCGTTGGGGCGGCAACGAGGTCCTCATCTCACTCATGTCCAACTACGTCGCGATTTTTCTTTTGCAGTACCTCGTATCCGGACCCATGCGCGCCCCTGGCAGCAATCCCGAAACGCCGCTTCTTCCTCGCGCTACTTGGCTGCCATTTATTCTGCCTGGCACACGCGCGCATGCCGGAATCCTCATTGCACTCATCGCCGCTGCTCTGGTCTGGATGCTCCTACAAAAAATGCCGCTCGGCTACGAACTCATCGTCACCGGCTTCAATCCCTTCGCCGCGCGTTATGCCGGAATCGACGTCCGTCGCCGCACAATTCTCGCCGCATTTTTCGCCGGCGGACTCGGCGCCCTCGCGGGGGTCGTCGAAGTTCTCGGCTCGCAACATCGCCTCATGGAAGGCATCAGCGGCGGCGTCGGTTTTCTCGGGATTGTCGTCGCGCTTCTCGCGCGCATGAATCCGATCGCCATTATTCCCACCGCTTTGCTCTACGGCGGCATGTCCGTCGGAGCCGACGCTATGCAGCGCCGCGCCAACATTCCCTCGTCAGTCACTCTCATTCTCGAAAGTCTGGCCGTGCTTTTTCTGCTTGCCGTGGACCTGCTGCGCTACTATAGATTTCGTCCCTCGTCCTTATGGCGCCAGCCTCCTGAAACGATCACTCACGGCGTGCCCGAATGAGCGCCGGGCATCTTCTCAGCGCCGCGTTTCTGGTCACCTGGCTCTCAGCGAGTTTGCGCCTTGCCGGCCCCGTGCTGCTTGCAGCTTTAGGCGAAACCTTCGCCGAGCAGAGCGGCGTCTTGAACATCGGCATCGAGGGAACGATTTTGCTGGGCGCGCTTGCCAGCTTTCTGGGCTCTTATTACACCGGCTCCATCTGGCTGAGCGTGCTCATTGCTGTGATTGCCGGCATTGCCGCGAACGTTCTGCTCGCCTGGATGTACGTAACCGTGCGCGCCAGCCAGGTCGTTGCCGGCCTGGTCTTCAACATTCTTGCTCTTGGCGTCGCTAGCGCCATTTATCGCAAAGCCCTTGAAAATCCCGCTGTGCCCGAAAGCATTCCCATGTTTCAGCCGCTGCACTTCCCGCTGCTCAGCCGCATTCCCTGGATCGGCCCGGTGCTCTTCGGCCAGACCATCCTTTTCTATCTGACCATCGCGCTCGTGCTGGCAGCCCAATTCATCCTGTTTCGCACAAATTTTGGACTAGCCCTTCGTGCCGCCGGAGAAAATCCCGCCGCCGCCGATTCTGCCGGCGTTTCCGTCACTCGCATGCGCTACGCGGGCACGCTCATCTCCGGCGGGGCCGCTGGTATGGCTGGCGCGTACCTCGTTCTCGCGCAAATTGGTCTCTTTCGAGAATCCGTGGTTTCCGGTCAAGGTTTCATCGCGCTTGGTATTGTCATCTTCGGCCGATGGAATCCGCTCAAAGCCGCGCTCGCTGCTTTTGTTTTTGGCGCTTGCGACGCCCTCCAGCTTTCTCTCCAAATATTCGGTCCCAAAGTTCCGCCGCAGCTCTTGCTGGCGCTTCCTTATATCGTCACCATCCTCGCCATTTCCGGTCTGTTCGGCGGCAAAGCGGTTCAGCCCGCCGCCCTCCTCACGCCCTACGAAAAGGATTAGGCGAGCCGTGTCCAGCTTTGCGGGTCATTGCTTTAGCTATCACAGAGGAAGATGCGCGAAGGGCTCTACCGCTTGCGGCACCTTGCCGCGAGCCTTCTCTTTTCTTGCGCCCAGGTCAGGAGCGCGGCGCCATCAAAGGAACTGCATTTCATTTTTGCCTTTATTTTTTCGCCGTCGCGTTCTAACGCAGCGAAGAATCCCTTTCGCTATCGGACGTCCTGGCGGGCGCACTCCACCGCGCCATTTTCTGCTTCCATCGCGCGCCTCTCTACAAAACAAAAAAGGCGAAAGAGCGCCTTGCGGCTCCCTTTCGCCTCGTTCATGGCCTAGGTTGTCTAGAACAGGAGCCGCAAGGAGAACTGCCCGAACCGCCGCTCGTCGTGATTGCCACCGAGCGCTGAGCTTCCGAGTCCGCCCTTTTGCTCGACTACCTGTAAGCCGGTGGTGGTCGGGTTGGAATAATAATTGTCATCTGGATTTACATAGAAGTTGTGATGGTTGAACACATTGAACGCTTCCGCTCTGAAATTAAGCGCAAAACGCTCGGTAAGTTTGAAGTTCTTCGCAATGGACAGATCGTCATTCCACGCCCCTGGCCCGCGAAATGCTCCTCTGCCTGTCATGTTGGCTGGATACGGTCCAAAGTCCGAAATTCCCAGCGTCGGGTTCAGCGGACCAATCGCAGCCGGTGCCGGCACATTCAATGCGGCAAATTGGTTTGCTCCGATATTCACTGGCGTGCCCGTATGCCAATCGGTTATGGGCGTCGCGGGCGTCAGTCGCGGAATTCCGTAGAAGTTGATCAAGTAGCTCTCATCGTAAATGGAAAACGGAATGCCCGTGTGAGCTGTGAATACGCTCGATATGATCCACCCGCCGAGCGCCTGCGTTTCAAATCCCTTGCCGTTTTTGAACCAGGGCGTCTCCCAAATGGGCGAGACGACAACGCGGTGACGAACGTCAAAATCCGAATTGCCCCAGTCCAGTTTGGGATCCGCAAAGTTGGTATACCCCAAAGAGCCTTGCGTCAGGTCATTTGAAAATGTGGCGCTCAGATCGTCGGTCGAGTGAGCCCACGTGTAATTCGCCACCAGCGACAACCCGGTGTGGTGCAAGTCCTGTGTCTGGAATTTTACGTTCATGGCGCTGTAGAAGCTCTCACCGAAGCTGCCGCGCTGGTTGATGGCCGCATACCGCGTGTTCGGCCGCGTGTAGCAAGCCGCCAGGCCTGTCGCAGGGTCGGTGTACGGACATGCCGGATTCACGATCAAGGGCGCCCCGAGATATTCCTGTGCGGCGCCGATCATGTTCACGTTTGCCAGGTCGTACAGGTGGTTGCCGCGCGCCCCGCTATAGGAAACTTCCACAAGCGCATTCGGAGCTAGTGCGTGCTGTACCGCCAGGCTCCAGAATTGCGTTTGCGCTACGTTGATGTTGTTGTCTACGAAGCGCAGTTCCGACGGCGTTAAGGGAGTCGCCGGCCCCGGAAGCCCCAAGGGACCCAAATCGTTGCTTGTGACGAAATTTCCGCAGTTGGTTCCGATCACGCCTGCCGCGCTTGCTGAGCAGTTGTCGCTGACCACCGCGCTGGCTGGCGGATTGAAGCTGGTGTTATAGGTCACGTTGCCGAAGTTGCGCTCATAGCTGATCCCGAATCCCCCGCGCAAGCTCGTTTTGCCATCTCCGAAAACATCGTAGGCAAAACCGATGCGTGGCGCTGCCGTGCCCCAGACGGGAGCCCAGAGCTGCCCGACCGGGCTTTGTTGCGCCAGATAAACGGCTCCGTTCGCCACGTTTTCCGGATAGTTGCCAGCTCCCAGGTAGAAATTCGAGTCCAGATTCTGGTGGTTGTTGTGCTGCACGCCGTAATGTTCGTATCGCAGCGCATAATTCACCGTCACCCGCGGCGTCACTTTGAAACTGTCGCCCGCATAAAGCGCCCAATCCTTATAGCGGTCACTGCGCGCCGGGTTGGCCGTTGAGAGCGGCGGAGTTACGGTGCAGGAAGGTGTAATGATCTCGCCCCCGAACGCGTTCGTGGCGCAGGGCAGGGCCCCAGCGGCATCAACGCGGGCCTGGAACTGCAGGGTCGGGCTTGCGAACACGCCTCCATTCATCGCGCCGCCCGCGTCCACCAGCGTATTGAGTGAAGGACCGAGACCATTTCCCAGCACTTCATTGGCTTGGTAGTAGGCTCCATAGGCAAAATTCAACTGAATGTAGGTAAACTCCCCGCCGAAATGCATGGTGTGTCGCCCATGGCTCCAGGCGACGTCGTGAAATAGCTGAATTTCGTTCTGGGGTCCGCCAAAGGGCAAGCCGCCTGATCCTTCGGCCGTATTTTCGAGTCCAGGCAGTTGGATCACATTGTTGGTCACGTTATCCACCTGCTGGGCGTAGCTGCTCGTGCTCAGGTAGAGGTTCGGAGTCTGCGTCAACGCGGTGTTGAAGCTATCGGCGACGTTGTAGCGTGTGATGCTCAGTTTTGTGCTCGTCAGCAGATTCGAACTGAACACGTGGTTCAGCGAAATCAGCCCGCTGTTGTCGACGATATTCGCTCCCACGTTGTACTGCGGGTAAGGCGAATAAAACAGCGAGCCTGCAAAATCGCTTTCCGTGTAGTGCGCGTAGCGGAAGAACATTGTGGTGTTCTCGCTCATGTCGTAGTCCACGCGCCCCACTAGGTTATTGGTGTTTTGCGGCAGTCCTCCACCCGCATCGAAGGGGGCCGTGAAATTCACCAGGTCGAATACCGGCTGCGACGCTGCGATCGGAGTGATCCCATTGATCTTCGGGAAAGTCCCGCTGGGGAAAGTCGCCGCATTCGCTGCCAGTTGTCCGGCGGTAATCACCGTGCCGGAGGGCTTGTCGGCTCCCGTCCCGGATTTCGAAAAGTAGGTTTGAATGTTGCTCGGCAGCAAGCTGACGAACGAAGGATCGAGAATTTCCTCGGTTTGCTGCGAGTCGCTGCGCACGCGAACGAATTCCTGGGAAACGAAGCCGAACAACTTGTTCTTTATGATCGGCGCCCCGAAGTTATAACCGAAGTCGTTGCGCGTGTAGATACCTTTCGGAACCCCGTTGACATCGTTTCCATACGTATTGGCCGTATACGCCGAAAGCCGGTTGTATTCAAACACTGAGCCGTGATACGCGTTCGTTCCCGATTTGGTGTCCACATTCACCACGCCGCCCGACGCGCGGCCATATTGAGGCCCGAAGTTGTTCGTGATGATGCTGAATTCCTGAATCGAATCGGCCGGCACAGGCTGGCCCGCAACATCGGTGAATACGCCCACGTTCTCCACGCCGTCCAAAAGAATCTCTGTCCCGGTTGATCGCTGGCCGTTGATCGAGTAGCCGACGCCATATCCCGTCAAGCTCTCACCGACCACTGTAACCGGGTTCGGCGCTCCGCCGTTGCTTGTGATATCTCCATTGCTTATATTCCCGGAAAGCGCCACGAAATCGTACGGGTCGCGGTTCAGGCTGGGCAGTTGCGACATTTGCGTGGTGCCCACCAGTTGCGAAAGTTCCTGAGACTGCGTGTTCACTGCCGCTCCGCCCGCCCCGACCACTTCCACGGTTTCCGTAGTATTCGAAAGAGACAGCTTCGCGTCCATCGTCACGCTTCCGCCTACCGTGACCTCCGTTTTTCCGTTGAATGGCTGAAAGCCCGTGGCAGTGACCTGCACGTTATAAAGGCCCGGCAGCAGTGCAGAAATACCGTAGGAGCCGTCTGCGCCCGTGTGAACGGTGCGTGCCGCAGAGGTGGCCGCATTGGTGGCTGTGACGGTCGCATTGGGAACAAGCCCGCCAGAGGGATCGCGGACAACGCCTGTGATGGTTCCGGTTTCCACCTGGCCGAACATTGGCTGAGATGAGCAGAGAAGGAGCAGGGACAAACCGAGAAAGAATCCGGCCAAAGCGAGACGGAAGGGCTTCATGATTCCTCCTGAGGAACCGGCGAGGGCGACGCGCCCCCGTTGCTTGGCGCGGCATTGTTGTTTCCCCCCAGCGCCTAAGCCTAAGAGATTCTACGCAAGTTTAGTACCATGGATAGTGACTATCCAACCGCCAGATTGGAACGAGTTAACAACTAGTACTACAGGGAAAAGGGGATGAAATCCCGCTCACCCAAATATGGAAAACGGAATATCGCCTCAATTTTCCGTATCGCTCTGAGGGAATCGCTCTAGGTGAAGCTCTGTAGGGTGCACCACATATTTCGTTTTTTTCGCTCGCCCGAAAGCCGGATCCCCAACGAAAGTCACTCGCTGTCGATATTCACTGCGTAATACGCCACCGTTTTACTCGGGACTTCCTTGAACCAATGCCACGTCTTTGCCGGAATGGTGATCACATCGCCATGCACCATGTGATATGTGGTGCCGCCGCTTGTCGAGGGCGCGCGCATCTGGTCGGCTGCGGTTCGTTTCGCGTCGACTGGCGTGCCACCCACGATCAGCGTCGCCTCGCCTTCCTCCATGATGAAAACGTGATTCGTCTTGTCATGATACTCCGCCGGTCCCGCCGCGCGCCGCTGTGCCAGCACGATCAGTCCCGGATCGTTCACAATCGGCCCGCCCTTGGCCATCACCTCTTTCACCTTGTCGTGCCCGATATATTGCACCGACGCTGGCACTCCGCTCCCCATCGACGCCGCCGTCGCCAGCAAAAGCGCCGCCGTTATCCCCACCGCCGCCCGCATCTTGCCAATATTCATGTGCTCTCCTGCCTTCTCTTTGTGTTTCTGCTTTTCGCCGTCATTCTGAGAGGCTGTGACTTTTTTGATTTTGCGCGAAAAGCGATACTGAAAAGAATCGGTTTACGCGACAAAATTCGCGTTTCTCGGAATAACGTCACACTCTCTGAGCGCAGCGAAGAATCCCTCTTGTTTTGAATGGGTGCCGTTCCTGAGCCTATTGCGCCGCCTCCGCATCGTATAATGGAACCTTCCGCATGGCCACCGACGTACAACTCATAACCGCCGCATCACCCACCGGACTCGAATGGGCGCACCCGGTCGTCCGCGACTGGTTCGTAGCCAAGTTCGGCACGCCCACCGAGCCGCAGGAGCAGGGCTGGCCGCCGATCCTGGCCGGCAAGACCACGCTCATCTCCGCGCCTACAGGCTCCGGCAAGACACTCGCCGCTTTTCTCGCTTGTATCGACCGTCTGGTGCGCAAAGCTCTCAGCGGCGAACTAACCGACCAGACCGAAGTGCTCTACGTCTCGCCCCTGAAAGCGCTGAGCAATGACATTCAGAAGAATCTCGAGCAGCCGCTCGGCGAAATCCTGCAACTCGCGGGCGAGCGCGGGTTCCTGATGCCGCAGATTCGCACCGCCGTCCGCACCGGCGACACGCTCGCTCACGAGCGCCGCGCCATGCTCACGCATCCGCCGCACATCCTGGTCACCACGCCCGAATCGCTCTACATTCTTCTTACCGCCGCGAAGAGCCGCGAAATTCTGAAAACGGTCAGCACCGTGATCGTCGATGAAATCCACGCCGTTGCCGACGATAAGCGCGGTTCCCATCTCGCGCTCACCCTTGTGCGCCTTGACCGCCTCACCGGCATGCCCGCGACTCGCATCGGCCTCTCCGCGACTCAGAATCCCATCGAGCTGGTCGCCGAATTTCTCGGCGGTGCAAATCGCGCCGAGCCAACACCGCAGCCAACCATCGTCCAGATCGCCAATCGCCGCGAGCTCGATCTCGCCGTCGAAGTTCCCGGCAGCGAACTTGGCCCTGTGGCCTCGAACGAAATGTGGGGCGAACTTTACGACCGCATCGCCGCACTCGCCTTGCAGCACCGCTCCACGCTGATCTTCGTCAACACGCGCCGCCTCGCCGAGCGCTGCGCCATGCACCTTGGCGAACGCCTGGGAAAGGACGCTGTTGCCGCGCACCACGGCAGCCTGTCTCGCAAGCTGCGCCTCGCCGCCGAGACGCGCCTGAAAAACGGTGAGCTGCGCGCGCTGGTCGCCACCGCTTCGCTTGAACTTGGCATCGACATCGGCAGCGTCGATCTCGTCTGCCAGATCGGTTCCACGCGCTCGATTTCCGTCGCGCTCCAGCGCATTGGCCGTGCGGGACACTGGCGCGGCGCCATTCCCAAGGGCCGCATCTTCGTCACCACGCGCGACGAGCTGCTCGAATGCGCCGCGCTGGTGCGCGCCATCAAGCAGCGCGATCTCGACCGCCTCGAAATTCCCGAAGCGCCGCTCGACATTCTCGCGCAGCAGATCGTCGCCATGTGTTCCGCCGAAGACTGGGACGAAAATGAATTGTTCGCCACGGTCACCCGCGCCTATCCGTATCGAAATTTACAGCGCGCCGACTTCGACGCCATCGTCGAAATGCTCTCCGAAGGCATCGCTGCGCGCCGCGGACGCTACGCCGCTTACCTGCATCGCGATCAGGTCAATGGCCGCCTTCGCGGACGCCGCGGTGCGCGCCTCGCCGCCATCACCAGCGGCGGCGCGATTCCCGAAAACGCTCTCTACAACGTGGTCGCCATGCCCGAAGGCGTCACCATCGGCACCGTGCACGAAGATTTCGCCGTCGAAAGCCTCGCGGGCGACATCATTCTCCTCGGCAACACTTCCTGGAAAATTCGCCGCGTGCACACCGGCACCGTGCTCGTCGAAGACGCCCACGGCGCCGCGCCCAGCGTTCCTTTCTGGCTCGGCGAAGCTCCTGGACGCACCCAGGAGCTTTCCGCCCAGCTTGCTGAACTGCGCGAAACCGTCAGCCACCTGGCGTCCGATACGGAGCCCGGCATCCCGCAGCAGAAAACTCCCGGCGTTCGCGCCGCCATCGACTGGCTCAAGCGCGAATGCGGGCTCGACGACTCCGGCGCCGAGCAGGTCGTCGAATACATTCTTCTCGGCCGCAGCATCCTTGGCGCCGTCCCCACGCAGACCACCGTGATCGCCGAGCGCTTTTTCGACGAGGGCGGCGGCATGCAGCTCGTGATTCACGCGCCCTTCGGCGCGCGCATCAACAAAGCCTGGGGCCTCGCCCTCAGAAAGCGCTTCTGCCGCTCATTTAATTTCGAGCTGCAGGCCGCCGCCACAGATAACGGACTCAACATTTCGCTCGCCGAGCAGCATAGCTTTCCCCTCGGCGACGTTTTCAACTTCCTGCATCCCAACTCCGTGCGCCACGTGCTCGAACAGGCCGTGCTCGACTCGCCTCTCTTCACCGCGCGCTGGCGCTGGGACGCTGGCCGCGCGCTCGCACTGCTGCGCTTCCGCAACGGCAAAAAAGTTCCGCCGCATCTGCAGCGCATCCGCGCCGACGATCTTCTCGCCTCCGTTTTCCCGGAGGCTTCCGCCTGCCCGGAAAATCTCGTCGGCGAGATAAAAATTCCCGATCATCCGCTCATCCGTGAGGTGATGAAGGACGTGCTCACCGAGGCCATGGACATCGAAAGCCTCGAGCGCATACTGCGGGACATCGCCGCGGGCCGCATCCGCTGCCTCTCCGTCGACACGCCGGTTCCCTCGGCCTTCTCGCACGAAATTTTGAACGCGAACCCCTACGCCTATCTCGACGACGCGCCGCTCGAAGAGCGCCGCGCCCGAGCCGTCGAAATGCGCCGCGTGCTGCCCGAAGCGGTGCTCTCCGAAATTGGACGCCTCGATCCCGCCGCCATCGAAGAAGTCCGCGCCGATGCCTGGCCCGATGTGCGCGACGCCGACGAATTGCACGACGCGCTACTCACTCTCGGCGCGCTCCCGCTGCACGCGGATGAAACCAAAACCGTCCTCGCCGCCAAAGTTCGCGCCTCCGTTCCGGCCTGGCAGGAGTTTTATGAAGCGCTTGCCGCGCAGCAGCGCGCCGGCCTCGCCGTCGTCGGCTCGCGAAATTTCTGGGTGCCCACCGAACGCGCCAAAGCTTTTGCCCAAATTTTTCCGGACGCGCAATTCCAACAGCAACTACCGCAAGTCGGCGAACCCGCCGCCTCCCGCGAAGACGCCATTTTCGCCATGGTCACCGGCTGGATCGCTCACAGCGGCCCCGTGAGCGGCACCGAACTCGCCTCGCTCCTGCAACTCACGCCTGCTGAAATTCAGCAGGCATTGCTCCGCCTCGAAGCCAGCGGGTCGATCCTTCGCGGCACATTCACCGGCACAACCGAAGAAATCGAATGGTGCGATCGCCGTCTGCTGGCTCGCATCCATCGCCTCACCGTCGGCAGCCTCCGCAAGCAAGTCGAACCGGTGAATCCCGCGCAGTTCATGCGCTGGCTGCTGCGCTGGCAGCACGTCGCGCCCGGTTCGCAGCTCCTTGGCGAGCGCGGCACGCTCGAAGCTTTGCAGCAGATGCAGGGTTACGAAGCTCCCGCCAATTCCTGGGAGCGCCAGATCCTCGCGCGCCGCATCGCCGACTACGATCCCAAGGTTCTCGATCACCTTTCGCTCACCGGAGCCGTCGGCTGGGGACGCCTTTCTCCTCATCCGGCCACGCTTGAAACAACTGGCAGCGAGCGCCGCCGCGTCACACCCACCAGCGTCGCTCCCATTACTTTTTTCGTTCGCGAGGACGCTGACTGGATGATCTCGCGCCGTGAATTGGATCAGGAAGACACCCGCGGTTTGAGCCCCGTCGCCGTCAGTGTGTTGCAATTCGTCCGCCAGCGCGGCGCATCTTTCTTTGCCGACATCGTGCGCGCCACCGGAAAACTGAAATCCGAAGTGGAAACCGCGTTGTGGGAATTGGTCGCCGCGGGCCTGCTCACCGCCGATGGTTTCGACAATCTTCGCGCGCTCATCGATCCGCGCCGCCGTTCCGGGCAGGGAAGCGGACGCACCGCGCGCCCGCGCCACAGCGCCGGCCGCTGGTCTCTGCTCTATCCCGGAGAAGCCGTTGATCGCGCCAAAGCCGTCGAGTCGATCTGCTGGATGCTTCTCCGCCGCTACGGCGTGGTCTTCCGTGAGGTGCTCACGCGTGAGACCATTCTTCCGAATTGGCGCGAAGTTCTCATCGCTTTGCGGCGCCTCGAAGATCGCGGCGAAATTCGCGGCGGCCGCTTCGTCAGCGGATTCATCGGCGAGCAGTTTGCGCTTCCGGTGGCCGTCGAATCGCTGCGCGCGCAGCGCAACGCGCCCGCTTCCAGTGAAACGGTCACCGTTTCCGCCGCCGATCCACTCAATCTCGTCGGCATCATCGTTCCGGGCGACCGCGTCTCGGCCAATTCCGGCAAGCTCGTATCGTTCCGCGATGGAGTTGCCGTCGAACCCGAAGAGCGCCTCAGCGTCTTGATGCTCGGCGCCGCGCCCGGCGCATAACACGGGCGGCGGGTGCCGCATGGCTTTGCGCCGTGTGCCTTGGCGCGATGCCTGCGCGCCTCGCGCATGAATGGCGGCAATCCCGACGAGCCGCAGGCTCGTCGTCCGAAACGTTTAGCGATCGTAGCGGCGCGTTCTTGTCGGTTTTGTTGATTTTCGCAGTCGTAGCTGCGGCCGTTCAGCCCGCGCTGGGTTTACATCGATGCTTGGCACTCCGCAACCTGCTCAGCACCGATTGTCATCCCGAGTGAGCGAAGCGGTTTTCTTCGCGACGAGGGATCTCTCTTCGTTTTTTATTTTGTCGTTTTGTTTTACGGTGTCATCCCGAAGCGAGCCGCGCCCGGTTAGGGCGCAGAGAAGAATGTTCAGCGAGTCGAGGGACCTCTCTTCGTGTGATGATTTATCTGCGACGTTCATCCGGCTCGTAAACGCCACGTGACCGAATCTCGACTCAACTCTTTCCCCCGCTTCGCCCAAACCGCCGACGCCATCGGCGCCACCACCAAAAAACTCGAAAAAATCCGCATCCTCGCCGACTATCTCCGGTCCCTCACCGTTGAGGACGCCTCCATCGCCGCCATCTTTTTCACCGGCCGCGCCTTCCCTCGCTGGGAAGAGCGCGTCCTCTCCGTTGGCGGCAGCATCCTCTGGAGCGCCGTTGAGCGCATCGCCAATCCCGAAGCCGGCCACGCGGACAAGACTTACCTCAAGCATGGCGACCTCGGCGACATGGCCAACGAGCTGCTCCAAAATCATCGCGCCGCCGATCACGCCCCTTCGCACACAGATCATCTTTCTCTGCAAAAGCTAGCCGCCACCTTCAACAATCTCGCCGGCCTGCGCGGCAGTGGCGCAAAACTCGTCGCGATTGAGGAACTTCTCCGCCGCGCGCAGCCGCTCGAAGCGAAATACATCATCAAAATCGCCACCGGAGACCTGCGCATCGGCCTGCGTGAAAGCTTGGTCGAAGAAGCCATCGCGCGGGCATTCGCAAAACCGCCCGAAGACGTTCGCCGCGCCAACATGCTCGTCGGCGACATTGCCGCCACATTGCAGCTCGCCGCAGCTGGCGACCTTTCCGACGCGCATATACGTCTGTTTCATCCCATTGGATTCATGCTCGCTTCACCGGTCGACACGCCTGCCGAAGCGCTCGAATATTTTCCCGAAGGAGCCCTGGTCGAGGACAAATTCGACGGCATTCGCGCCCAAGCACACAAGAGCGGCCGGACCTCAAAACTTTTCTCGCGCACGCTCGACGAAATCGTCGAATTCCCTGAACTCTACGCTCCGCTCGCCGCGCTCCAGGGCGAATTTATCCTCGATGGCGAAATTATCGCCTGGCGCGACAATCGCCCTTTGCCGTTTACCGAACTCCAGAAACGCCTCGGCCGAAAGCAGCCCGACATGTGGCTGCTGCAGGACATCCCGGCGCGGTTCATCGTCTTCGATCTGCTTTATGCCGATGGCGAACTGCTGCTCGATCGCCCTTTAGCCGAACGCCGCAAGCGCCTGCACGTTCTTCTCGGCGGCGCCGCAAACTCAGAGCCGAACGTACCGCCGCCCATAGCGGCGCACTTTAGGCCGCCATCTTCGTCGCCGTCGCCAACCATCCAGCTCGCCACTACCCAGCCTTTCACCACAGTGGAACAATTCGAAGGTGCCTTCCTCGATTCTCGCCAGCGCGGCCACGAGGGCATCATGCTCAAGGATTCTGCCTCTCCCTACAAACCTGGCCAGCGCGGCCGCTACTGGCTCAAGCTGAAACGTCCGCTGGCTACTCTCGACGTAGTGGTCACCTCCGTCGAATACGGGCACGGCAAGCGCCGTGGCCTTCTCTCGGACTACACCTTCGCGGCCCGCGCCGATGACGGCCGCCTTGTGAATATCGGCAAGGCCTATTCAGGACTTACCGATGCCGAGATACAGCAATACACCGATTATTTTCTGAAACATACCGTGAAAGACTTCGGCTCCTGGCGCACCGTGGAACCAGCGGTGGTGCTCGAGGTTGCTTTCAACAATATTCAGCGATCTTCACGGCACGAAAGCGGCTACGCTCTCCGTTTTCCTCGAATCGTGCGCATTCGAACCGACAAGTCGCCCGATCAGATCGACACGCTCGACCGGGTAAGAGAAATCTTCGTTAAACAGGATTCCACTGATGGTTCTAAGCATGCAGGCGAATAGCAATGAAACCGCAGCCGTTCGCGGTTTCCACTCATCACCGGCCACAATCTCCCGAACGCTCTTAGAAAAATCTTGGTTTTGACGTGGCGATGTTTTATCGTGGCCAGCAGTGTATCGGGTCAGGGGCGTGCTGCCGGACTTCTAGCAATCATAATTCGTTAGACAATCATTGAAGTCGATCATGCCGCAGCGGCTTCCGGTCTTATAACGCGCAAGAGCCAGTGGGGGGGAAACACGGGCTCTGGCGAGAGACAAATCAATTTCTGACCTCCGGCCCAGGGGGAGCGACGATGAAGAAGCGTCCCTTTTGCGTTCTTTGTTTTTTGATTTTTCCAGCGAGTTTGTACGCCGCTCCTCCCTCGCCTCAAGCCTCGGTTGCGTCTCCAGACTTGAATCACGCGGTCGCCACTGCCACCATTCCTGGTCCACTGCGTTCGTTCCTGCGCATGTCTGCCATCAGTCAGAAGGTTTCGCGCGACGAAGTGATGCCCATGCTGGCGCGTAACGTCTCAGTGCAGGGCTACCAGGACGGCAAGCCCACCGAATTTCTGGTCCTTCTCCGCCGCTATCTCGATCAGGCTCGCGAACTTCAAGTGCTGGCCGGGTCGGACGCCGTCATCCATCTGAAAGCCTGTAATGATGCCAAGCCCCTTCTATTCATTCTCGGCTACCGCATGCGCGACACCTGCGGTCCCAAGGCAGCCGTGGAGACTTCCGATCCAGACCGCGCCTTCCTGACTATCGATTCTGGATTTCCTCTAGCGCAACTTGAAGAAACTCTGCGCACGGGTAGTTCTTTCAACTATCCCTATCCATCCTCCCAAGTCCCGGTCATCTTTTCCAACGACGATTGGGGAACCGACGACAAGGAATCCCGCAAGAACGAAAAGCTTCGGGACGAGCCGATCGATTCGTTGCTGCGCGATCCGGAGCAAGCACGGATCTACTGGGCGTTGTCGCGCATGGATCCCGACACCGTCAATTCGCTTCGCCAGAAGCCCGGAATTCACAAGCTGGTTCCGTTTGCGGCTGTGCTCGATTTCTACGGCAGCCAGATTTCCATTCGCGGCGGCAAAGTGATTGTCCCCGGAGGCCAAGCTTCCGAAGCGGCCTGGAAGGATCTGGTCGGCGCGAATCCAGATTCACCGGCCGAGTTCGTCACCAAGTTGCTGTCCAAAGACGAGGGTTGGGCCGCGGTCTATTTCGACGTGCTCTCGCGAGTCGATTCGCCGCATCAGGCCTATTTTGCAGACCCGCATCGGCTTTCACACTTCTACGAAGCTTTGCGCGGCAAGGACCCTTCGCCCAGCCCGTCGCGTCCCGTGTTCCGCCCCGATCCAGGTCTCTTGTTGTTGGCTACTCGCCTGCGCCTTGACCCAACCGGCCAACCCAATATTCCCGGAAACGTGCAGGTCTGGCGCGAAATCGTCATCGCTCATTCCAAGGACGAATCCAAAATTTCTAAGCAGGTGGCGAAGGAAGCAGCTCATTGGAACAATTCCGACCAGTTGGTGGAAGGTCTGATCGCTTTGTCTCGCGTGAACGTGCCGAACAGTCCTTTGCCCACGTTCCTCGCCGTGAATGAAATTGACCGCAGGCGTCCAAGCGAACATCGCCTTGTGCCCACTACGGTCAAATTGCTGGCCGACAAGTTCGGGAAATACAATGAGCAGTATCCGGTTCTGGCTGAAGTTCCGGAATTGAGCAATGCTTCGATCGCGCGTTTTTTGGCAGTCATCGAAGCCGTCGATAAGATTTCCGACCACAACGTGCGCTCGAATGCCATGGGGATTTTTCAGTCCAATTTCGGCATCTGGCAGATCCTGGCCCGCCAGGGAGAAATTTCAGATGCCAAACTGAACGATTCCTGGATGCGCTCAATTGAGCCTTTCGCTGGAATTAAGACTTCGGTTCAATTGTTCGACGCGGGCCGCACTTCGCTTGGCGAAATTCTCCGCGCCGCCTCCGGAAAATCCGACCTTACTCAGGATGAGATCATCGCCTTGCTGGCGGGCCCGAGCCAGTTGAGTCCCGAAGGCCAGCAGGTCAAACAGGAAATCGCCCAGCGCATGCGCACTGTGATGGACGATCAGCGCCTGCTTTCGCTCGATACCCTGTTTGCGCTTGGCGACGGGCTGAACCGGATGGCCGAGGGCCAGTCGGCGCCGGAAAATCTGCTGGCCCGCGCGCAAGAATTACGTGAATTCCAAATGCCTCGCCCCTTTTTCACCAATACCGAGCGTAGCGAATGGGCCGCGGGTCTCTACAACACCAGCCACGCCACGCTGCAGATGCGCACCGATCTGGCCAAAGTGATTAAGAGGCCGAGTTCGTCTGCTGAACTGGCTGAAGCTCGTGGCGAGCTAGCGCCGCTCATGCGGGACACCCTTGTGGGCCTCAACTATGCTTACTACGAGCCGCCTTCAGCTCAGGCTTTACATCACAATCCGCTGCTCGTTCGCTCTCACGATTTCTCTGGCGAAATGACTCCTGGCTCCCAGCAGGCTTGGCAGGTCCCGCGCGTTTTTGGCCGCGGCTGGGCGGCCAGTGGCGGAGCGCACCTGACCGGTTCGCTCGCCGACCTGCCCTACGTCCTGGCCCAGATGGAACAGGATTTCACCGTTCCGGAAAATGTGCAGGCGCTCATCTGGGACGAAATGGTTCCGGGCCTGATGAGCAGCGCCCTGGTCTCCCGTTGGTGGGGCGTCACCCGCACCGAAGTTCACGCGGTTGTTTTGTATCAGAAGATTGGAGAGCAACTTCTCACTGCTGCCGCCGCAGACGCGAAACTGCGCGAGCAGGTCATGGGAATTCTCTCGCAGCGGATGCTTTCCGAGCGCGTTGTGCGCGTCAACGATGCGCTTCAAACGGGACACGCAAAGGAATTGATCCCGCAAATGACTCCTGCTGAAACTTTCTTCCTGGGCGCGCAATTCCGCCAGAAGTTCCCCAACGAGGCCAAGGCCATGGGTGATCCAGGAAAGGAACTGGACGCTCTTGCAACCGGTGCACCGGCAGAGGCGAGCATCGAGAAGCTTTCGCATGACTTCGGCATTCCGCACCCGACTCTCGAACTGGGCTATTCCCGCGAGCTGCTCAATGTGAAACCTTTTCCCGCTTTTATGGGCTTCCCCAGCCGTTTGCTCGCCGAAACTTGGGACTCGGACAATCTGTACTGGGCCCGCATTGCCGATGAAATGAATCTGGCCCCGGAAACTCTGAACACGCTCATTCCGCAGTTGACCCACCGCATGGTGGAGAAAATCTTTGCCACCGATTTTGAGGACTGGCCCGCCGTATTGCGTGCCATGCATGAAACTGGCGACGAATTCCGGCGTGGAGAAAACGCGGGAGTTCAGAGCCAGCCGGCGGAGGCCGCCCTGGGCCACTAATGGGACAAAGCGGATTTCCGTAAGGGCACGGCTTCATCCGTGCCAAGGCGTTGCGATTCAGTACGGCTTTAGCCGCTGCGGGATCGAATTTATGGTTCTCACGCAGATTCGCTAACCCGGCGGGATTCGATTTCTGCGGACGGTGTTTCGGCGGCGTGGCGGCGGGCGCTTTCGCGGTTGGCAGTTTATAAGAGGGAACAATGGCGCGACGACGGTACTTCACCAGTGCTTTGCTGTTTGCAGGTTTGGTTGCAGGTTCGGCTATTTGGATGCACGCGCAGGATCAACAGACCCCTCCGAATTTTCACGTCGTCGTCGACATGGTGCAGCTGAACGTCGCCGTCACTGACAACAAGGGGAATTATGTCACCGGCCTCAAGCCTTCTGATTTCATCATCACCGAGGACAACATCCGCCAGAAGATCGCCACGTTCGGCGAAGGTGTCCAGGCGCCTAAATCGGTCGAGCAGTTCGCCTCGGCTGAAAGCGCCCCGAAAGAAGTTCAGCCAAACCCGAATCTCGAAGAGGCCGCACCCGGTGAAGGGTCTGTGGATCCTTTGGTCGGCGCGAATGTCTTCATTCTTTTCGACACCAGCAATTACATGTATCGCGGCTTCGCTTACGCCCAGGACGCCATCGCCGACTTTGTGCGCTCACTGGACGGCCCGGACCGCATCGCGCTCTATGCCTACAGTCGCGACCTGTTCCGCGCTTCACTGCTGACTCCCGACCGCAACGCTGTATTGCGCGGCGTGCGTGCCACCACCGCCGGCGATGATGCCGCTCTTTACAACGCGCTGCTGCTCACCTTGAAAGATGCCGGCCAATATCGCGGACGCAAAGTGATCGTGGTCTTTTCGAACGGCCCTGACAACGACAGCCTCGTGCCGCCCGAGGACGTCGGAGAGTTGGCGCAGTCCGAAGGAATTCCAATTTATATGATCAGCACGCGCGCCGCGAAAATCGAACCGATCTCAACCGCCGTGTTTGGCCGCATGGCCCAGGCCACCGGTGGCGAAGCCTACTTCGCCAAGAGTTGGAAAGACGAGCAGCAGGCTTTCGCCGCTATTCGCAACGATCTCGCGCACCTCTACGCTCTTAACTATTATCCGCAGGCGAATCCGAATCTCGGCTGGCGCGCCATTTCCGTGAAGCTTGTCGGTGAGCGGTTGAAGAAATATCACATCCGCACTCGCAGCGGGTACCGTCCACTGCCGGCGAGGGCCCTCACGGACACCGCGGATATCGCCCTGAGCACCTCCCGGGAAACGGACACGGGGGCGATTCGCGCCGACGCCGACGCAAACGCCCGGAAAAAGACCCAAGAGTAAAATGTTGATCAAGAGGTGACTCGGGCTGCTGAAAGTGCTCGTCGGCTGGCCTGAAATTGCGCGGATCTGTGCCTTTGCGTGCGGTTTTTTGCGCGAAATTGCTCGAAATTGACAGCGTTGCTTTAAAGGCAAAAATCAGCGAAAAGCGCTGTTTACAGCTGGCTTCGGGCGCAAAAGCGAGCAAATTCGGGCAAATTCTGTCATTTGACCGGTCGAGTCGCTGGCCGGGTGCTCCGGGAAAAACAGTGCCGCGCGATCGAGATTTCGCCGCGGGACATTCGATTTCGCTGCTGAAAATGAGCCTCAACCGCTGTGAGAAATATCAGAGTGTTGTCGCCCAGGCGCAAAGTTCCGCGAGAGCATCGGAATTTTCTGGAGCAGCGAGGCAAGCACCGGCCAATTCTGTGGCCCTTTTTTCGCCTAGTTGCGCATTGGCATAGCGGTGAAATTTGGCTTGTGCCGTAGCGGTGTCAAATGGGCGCGATGGATCGCCCGGTGCGTCGAGCACGGTGCTCGAAATTCTTTTTCCTTTGAGCAGAGTAATTTCCGCGCGCGCGGGCCAGCGCGCAGGGTAGTGCCGCGATAATTCTTCATCGGCAATTACTTCGATTTTGCCCATAAACGTTGAGATTTGTGGGTTCGTGGTCCGGTCGGGGCGCGACACATTCGGTAATTCATCAGGCTCGTAAGCGGCAAGAGCAATGTTGTATGCGGCGCTGGTGATGCGCGGGACGCGGCCATTGCGCGCGTCGCGCGCGTGATGATGGCCAATCATCGCGGCGTATGCCGAGGGCACGCTGATCCGCAGTGCGGAGGTATCGTCCGGAGAAATTCCCTGGGCGAACAGCTCGCGCGAAGCTTCGATCGCGGCGATGCATTGTTTCGCCGCGCAATACGGCTTGAGGCTGAGCTCTTCTATCGCGGCCATGGACGGCACTGTTGCGCAAAGCGAAGTTGTATCGATGGCGATGCCGTGAGTGCGCTGCAGCCAGTCGCCATCGAGTAGCGTGCGATCCGCCGCGTATCCTTCTGCTGCCGTAAGCGCGGCGGAGCATCCGGCGCGCGCGGCAAGTCCGAGCAGAAGCCAGCGCGGCGAAGGCGAACTTGGACCTCCGGGCGCGCCGCTTGTGGTTGCGAGCGCGATGCCGAGAGCATTGGCGGTTTTGGCAGCGTCGAGATGGAGAATGCGCGCGGCAACGGCGGCAGCCGCGACCGGTGCGCACAAATATGTAGGCCAGATGCCTTTGTAAACGAGATGAGCGCCGTCGATTGCGGCTCCGAAGCGCGTCATCACTTCGTAACCGGCAAGCAGCGCTGAAGTGAAGGTGCGGGAATCGATCGGCTTTGTTTGCGTTGCGGCCAGGTAGAGTGCCACCGGAACCACGACAGAACTGGGCGTGGTGCAGGACAGCATGTGGATATCGTCAATTTCGGTGAGGCGAATTGTGGCGCAGGCGAGCGCGATACGGTCAACCGGATGATCCGAAAGTAATGATGGTGACGTGCGCGGAGCGGCTTTAAGGCGCGCGAGCATCGCGCCTTCTTCGGTGGAGCGGCCGGCGATCCACGCGCCGACCGTGTCGAGTATATGAGAGCCCACGCGTTCACTGACTGCCGAAGAAATCGGCTGTTGCGGATATGCGGCGAGCCATTCGCCCATTTGTTCGAGAACCGTCATTGGGGCATTCCGTCCGGATTGTAGAGGGCGGACCAAAGAATCTCGGTGTGTTCGTCGCTTACATTGATCATGGCCGATACGATGGCATCGTCCGCGGAGGTGTTCACAGCTTGACTCGCAACGCCACAACGTAACGTGTAGATTCCGCCGGAGAGAATTGACATAGGTGCGGAAGGCGTTTCGCTGGGCTCTTCTATCGACAGGTCGATGCTGTTGCCGATGGAGTTTTGAACCAGCGGATGTGGAGCGTAAGGCTGAATCTGTTTTGCTGCGATAGCGGCGAGGTCGGAGAAAGTTGCACCGTCGCGCACACTCTTCAGCGTTGCGGCAAGTCCCTCCTGCGCGTGCGTGAGCGCGGCAGAAGGCGAGTCCGACAAAGTGACGAAACCTTCAGACCAATAGCCGGCGAAACGGACCGCGACGCAGGCCAGCAGGGGATCGATGTTGCGATCGTCCGCGTAGTCGATGAACAACGGAGGGCCGCCCGGCTGCGCGCTGACGAAGACACGCGCGTCCTGCGCGCCGGATTGGTAGGCAGCGTATTCCGCGGTGAGAGCGGCGGAGCGAGCTCCGGAACCAGAGCGAAAAGCGCGCGTCAGTGCACTGACCGCTTCCTGAAGAATGCCGCACGATTTGCGAGAAAGCTCAACTTCGAGAGCCGATTTGTGGAGGCGCAGAGCTTCGAGAGGAACGCTCACGTCCAGAATTGTGCCGCGCGGCTCAATGGCGGCCTTGATTGCAGAATAGGGGCGCAAAGCCAACTTGCTATGACCCCACAAGCCAATTGCCGAACGATCTTCCGCACAAACTTCCGCGAGCCACGCGCCAATCGATGTTTTCAAATCGCCGATTGGGCGAACGTCTTCAACCCAGGTGAGGCGCTTCGCGGCGGAAAGCATGGTCGAAGCGCCGGAGACGAGCAAACGAACGGGGCCAGTTTGCGAAATCAGCGCGAAGGCAGGGCCGAGCTTGGGAACGAAATTCGTGAGATAAGCGAGCGCTCCGTATTCCGAAGAATTTCCATGCACGATAAGGGCTGACGCCGAATTCTCCACGAGCACGCGGCGCACATTTTGCAAACGTGACTCGAATTCGTAGAGTGGCAAAAACTTGAGATCCCAATCGTAAGGGCCGGTGAGAAGTGCGACCGGTTTCAGGCGCACGGAACGAATCCTGGATGCCCAGCGGCAACGACGCCAAGTGCAGCGGTGCGGGAACTGAGCACTTCGACTCCGGTTGCGGTGACGCGAACTGGCTCGCCACACAAAAGATAACCGACTTGAGGAATGTACTGGTTGGGATGGACTACGAAGATCATGTTTTCTTCGAGAATGGTGTGGTTGTCGACGGAGATGTCGCCGGGCGAAACAGAACCGGAGCCGAGTCCGTGGCCGCGGCGGCGCATGTGCGGCGGGCGGCAATATTCGGCGTAGCCGGCGGATTCGAGAACGCGGTCGATGGCGCGGCAGACTTCGGAAACAGGAACGCCGGGACGGACCGCTTCAATTCCGGCCCACATGGCTCTCACCACGAGATCGTACTTTTCTTGCAATTCACGGCGTGGAGCGCCAATGGAAACGGTGCGGCAGATCTGGGAAAACTGACCGTCGAAGTTGGGAGAGAGTTCGGTTAGCAGAATATCGCCCGGCTCGATTGGGCGCGTGCTGGAAGGCATCACGGCGTGACTGTGCGGCAAGGAATTGAGCATGAGGAAATTGTCTTCGGCGCCGAGCGACTTCGTGAAGGCGTTCGTTTCGACGGCCAAGTCGCATTCGCGAAGGCCGGGACGAGCGAGTTGCAGAAGGCGTGCGAATCCTTTTTCGGCAATGGCGGCGGCGGTGCGGGCGCGTTCAATTTCGAGATTGGTTTTGCGGCCTGCGATTGTGTAGAGAATTTCGTCGAAGGGGCGCGCAGCGGCGGCGCAAAGAGAGAGAAGTTGTTCAGCGAGGCGATATGGCAGAGAATTTAAATTTACAGTGCCGATTGTTAGCGCTGGGTGGCCGGTGAGGATTTTTTCAACAGTGCCGACAATATCGTCAGTGGCAAGCGCGGTGGATGCGTTGTAACGCGATGTGAGCCGCTCGGCATCAGCGGCGGGAGAGACGATAAGAGTCGCATCGCCACTACTGTGGAGCAGGAAGATGCTTTCGCCAACGGAGCGGTAGCCGGTCAGGTAAGCGACGGGATCTGGGCGGTCCAGCGTGTGCAGGCCGGTGGAAGCGGCAATGAGAAGGTCAAGACCATCGGCGGACATGCGCCGGCGTACAGCTTCGATCCTGGCTCGCAGATCCATGAGGTAGATGCTGAGCAGCAAGCTTATCCGGTTCTTGGTCGGGCGAAAAGAAGACTTGCGGGACTTGATATGGCCCTTCACTCGCTCCGCTCGCTCCGGGCGCGATCCTTACCGGATCGCCAGAACACCGCGAGCGGTAGGCGCTACGCGCAACGGCTTTATGCCGGGGCTGGAAGCCCCGACCCACAAGGCACCGACGTCGCAGCTAGAGCTGAAGGCTGTGACGCCTAAAAGCAAGAATGGTGGACTGAAGTGTGCCGCGACGGCTGACAACAACGGCAAGAGGGATTCTTCGCTGCGCTCAGAATGACGGCGCAAAACAAAACCAAAAACGGAGACCAGAAACAAAATGCAGATCCCTCGTAAGGCAAAAGGCCAAGATCGAAGAGAGATCCCTCGTCGCGAAGCAGGGCGTTTCGCTCGCTCGGGATGACAATCGTAAGGCAAAACACGAAGAGAGATCCCTGCGACTCGCAGCGCGATCCTGATCGGATCGCGCACATCGCTCTCTTTGGGATGACAACGTTAAAGCAAGGCCGGCGATGAAATGGGCGAATCGCTTAGATGCGGTCCTTTTCGCGGATGTCTTCATCGTCGGTGTTGAGGAAAAGTTCATCGACGGACGGGGCGCGGGAGATTAATCCCTGCTGGTGGGTGTAGCGAATTGCGGTGGCAAGATTTTTGCGATTCGCGGCGCCGAGACCATAGGTCCAGGGATCGCGGCCGAGAATTTCGTTTTGTTCTTCCCAGGCGGCGCTGAACCAGGCGAGCGGCACAACGCGAGGATTGCGCACACGTTGGTATGCGAGTTGTTTGGCCTTGTCGAACGCTTGGACCAGGCTGGCAGCGACCCAGGGATGTTGGTCCACGATTTCCTGGCGGATCACGTTGACGTGCATGATGGGGAAAATCCCGGTGCGCCGAAAATATTCGACTTCAACCTCTTTGTAATTTTGGAAAAGCCGCGCGACCCGATTGTCACCTCGCAGAAGGGGCTTGGGAAATGAGGGCGAGATCATGGCATCGAGTTCGCCAGCGGCGAGCATGTCGTCGAGCGACTTGTCGGGCGGGATCATTTCGATCTTGAGCCCGGGCGGAGGAGTGAACTCGATATCTTCGGGGCGCTCAGTGACCCAGGTCATCGACTGGTACGGGACCCCGTAAAATTCCTCGAGAATTCCGCGAGCCCAGATACTGCCTGCAGGCTGAAAGTTCGTGCCGCCGACGCGTCGGCCGATCAGATCCTTGGGATTTGCGATGCCCTTGCTCGTGTTGATAAACACAAAGCCGTGGCGGAAGCGGCGGTGAAGAAAGACCGGGAGAGCATTCCATTTGGCGCCTCGGTCGCGGGCCATGAAATAGGCGCAGGCGTTGAACTCGCAGATGTCGTATTCGTTGTTGCGGGCCATGCGCCAATGGCGTTCGCGGGAGCCCGCGCCGGTGAGGACGGTGAGATCGATTCCGTCGGGCACGACGGAACCGTCGATCAAGGGGCGGGTGATTTCGTAATCACCGCAAGCGAAGGAGAGTGAGAGATTTTTGGACATATGTCCTCCGGAGTAAGCTGCAACGCAATTCAAAAGCCTCGATTCAAAGGCTCGCGGAAACAGCACCGCGAGCGGTGGGCGCTTCGCGCCGGTTTGTTTCCCAGCGCTTACGCACTGGGCTACGGTGTTCCGCTCCTTCGGAGCTGGCCTGCGACCGAAAACGGTTTCGATGCCCGATAAAAACCAAATCGCGGAAACGGCGCCGCGAGCGGTGCAGAAAACCCAAGGGAGATTCTTCGCGCAAAACCGGCGCTCAGAATGACGGCGCGCCCGCCAGGACCTCCTAGCTGACTAAAATCCGCGCAGTAAAAGAATGCGCGCGACGATACGCCAGCGCCACGGCTGAAGCCGCGACCTACAAAGCTCTTACCGAGCCGATGCAAACTCGCGTCAAATTGCATCAACAAAGCTCTCGCCAAGCCGAGGCAAGCGTCGTGCCAAGTCCGTTCATGCGAAGCTCTCATTAAGCCAGCGTAACGTCGAGTCCTATCATGCAAATGCCTCAGCGGGGATCATGATACGCGCCATCGGGTGAAATGGGATTCGGCCCAGCGGCAAAGTTCGTTCAAAGTGACGGCGATGGTTGCGAGCACGGCGACCAGAGCAAAAAGATTCTGCGGCTGAAACGTTTGCGTGAATTCGGTGGTGAAATGGCCCACGCCAGATTGCGAAACGTAAAGCTCGGCGAGCAGCACGCCGAAGAGAACGGCGGTCATGCCCAAGCGCAGACCGGTGAAGAAGCTCGGGACCATGTGCGGAAAAATCACGGATGTAAGAATCTGGCGGCGGGTGGCGCCCATGGAGCGGGCGCTGGTGAGCAAAAGCGGTTCGATATTTTGCACCCCGGCGGCGACGGTCATGATCACCGGGAAAACCCCGTGGCTTACGCCGAAAGCAATTTTGGAGGCGGGTCCGATGCCGAACGTGAGCACGAAGAGCGGCAGGATCGTGGCCTGGGGAATAGCGTAGAGCAGCAGGATGACCGGATACATGGAGCCGCGCGTGAAGCGGTTCAGACCGACGATGAGGCCGATGATGAGTCCGAGAACGATCGAAAGGACGAAGGCGACGACGAGTTCCCAGCAGGTGAGTCCCACGGCGGAGATGATTTCCTTTTCGTGCACCAACTGAAAGAGAGCGACGGCAACGCGCGATGGTGGAGCGATGAACAGGGGATCGCCGAAGCGGCGCGCAGCGAATTCCCAGATCCCAAACGCGGCAGCAATGATGGCGAGGCGAGCGGTCGCCGGCGGGAATTTTACATGCGCTGCGTTCATGCCGGGTGGCTCCGGCCGCGACTCTCAGCGAATGAAACGGCGGAGTTGAGCAGAAGCGCGATGATGATGACAAATACGATGTAAGCGAACATTTTCGAGGTGTCCAAGTTCTCGCCAAGTTCGACGATGCGATGGCCGAGTCCCCCAAAGGAAGCGATGGTTTCGCTGCCAAGAATCGAAAGGAAAGCGAGGATGAGGCCCATGCGAAGTCCGTTGAGCAGGACAGGAAACGCCGCGGGCAACATCACGCTCCAGAACATCTGGCGCGGGGAAGCGCCCATGGAACGGGCGGCGGTGACGTAGAGGCTTTTGACGTAGATCAATCCAGCGATAGTGTTGAGAACGATGGGGAAAAAGGCGATGGTGGCGCCCATGGCGATTTTTGATGCGGGGCCGATGCCGAAGAAAAGCACGTACAGAGGAAAGAGAAGAATTGCGGGGATGGCGTAGAGGCCGGCGAACAAAGGATCGAAGACTTTGACGGAATAGCCGGAGCGGCTGACGGCGTAACCGATCACCGTGCCGCTGACGGCTGCGATAAGGAACGCGACGGCTAATTCGTAGAGCGTGGTGCCAAGGTCCGGCCAGAATTGGCCGGTGGAAAGAAGCGTGATGAAGTCGCGATAGACGGAACCGAGCGGCGGAAGGAGCAGGGCGCTGACGTGTCCGCGTGTGGTGGCGATTTCCCAAGCAACGAGTACAGCGCCGAAAAAGCCTAACTGCACGAGGCGTTCAGCGAGGCGAGAGCGCGTCATTTCTCTTCCTCTTTTACGGTGTAGAGCGACTTCGTTTCGGCAGCGCCGGCGGATGCACCGAGAGCCATGGTGGCGCGAATCTCATCGTGGAGGAGTTCGTAAAGCTGATTGCGCAGGGCGTTGAGCTTGTCGGAGGTCATGAAGCTGCGGCTACGCGGATGCGGTTCATTCACCGGAATGATGGTTTTGATTTTGCCGGGGCGAGCGGTTAAAACGGCGACGCGATCGGCCAGAAAAACGGCTTCGACCAAGCTGTGGGTCACAAAGACGATGGTTTTGCCGGTGCGCGCGAGAAGGACGGATAAATCTTCGCCGAGGACCATGCGCGTTTGCTCGTCGAGCGCGGCGAAGGGCTCGTCCATCAGGAGAATGTCTGTTTGGAGCGCGAGGGCACGCGCGAGTTGTGCGCGCTGCTTCATGCCACCGGAAAGCTGGCTGGGATAATGGTCCGCGAAATCGGAAAGTCCGACGGCATTCAGCGATTCGCGCGCGCGCGGGTCGCGCTCTTCTTTGGGCACGCCCTGAAAAGCCATGCCGAGCTTGAGATTTTCGAGGACGGTGCGCCAGGGAAACAACGTGCTTTCCTGAAAGACGAAAGCAATTTTTCGAGGCAGCGGTGTACGGATCATTTCGCCGTCAACCAAAACCTGACCGCTGGTGGGTGCGGCCAAGCCACCCATCAAGTTGAGAAGAGTACTTTTGCCGCAGCCGCTGGGGCCGATCAGCGCGACGAGTTCTCCGCGCGCAACGGAGAGCGAAGTATTTTGCAGCGCGACGACGCGGCGCGGATCGGATTCGGCGCCATAGGCCTGCGTCAGGCCTTCGACGCGGATGGCTGGCGTGGCTTGCGTCAACGTTTACTTACCTTGAGCAGCGGCGTTTGGCAGGAATTTTTCGGTGACGAGCTTGCTCATGTCGGGCTCGGCGGGAAGAATGCCCATCTCGACGTAGGATTTTCGCAGAACTTCGAGGGCTTTCGGATTGAAGCGGCCGTCGGGATTGAAGGCGGGCATCAGTTCGTCATAAACCTTGCCGGCGATGGCTGGGGAGACGGCCATGACGCGCGCGGCGATATCGACGGATTGGGCCTTGTTGGCGCGCATGTAGGCGATGGTTTCAAACCAGCCAGCGAGAAAAGCGCGGACGGCCTCGGGGTTTTTATCGGCGAAGTCGCGGCTGGCGTAAATGATGTGGATGTGAAAATCCTTGACGATTTCGCCAAAGCGAACCAGGATGCGCGTGCTGCCAGCTTCTTCGAGGCGATATGCGGCGCCAATATCGATGACCACTCCATCGACCTGATGCGTTTTCAGCGCGGAGATTTGTGCGGCGTCGGTTCCAACAGGCAACGTTTTGATGCCGTTCGGTCCCCAACCCTGCTGGCGAGACAAGTCGTGAACGAGCCATTCGGTGAGCGAGCCGACGGTTGAAACGGTGACGGTTTTGCCTTTTAGATCCGCGATGGATTTGATAGGACTGTTCTTGTCGACATCCAGAGTGAGCAACCAGGGCGCATTGGCCATAGCGGCGACGCCGATGGAAGGCGCGCCTTTGGCGATGAAGGCGAGTTCGGGGCCGGAGCCGAGTCCGATGTCGATGCTGCCGGCGGCGAGTCCCTGCTGAAGTTTGGCGCTTCCGGCAAAATCGTATTTTTCAACGTCGAGGCCATGCTTCTTGAAGATGCCGGTTTCGATGCCAACATCGAGCGGTACGAAGGAGAACGCTTCGGAGATGGCTTTGCCGACGCGGATTTTGGTTTGAGCGTGCGCTGGAGAGAGCGAGGCAATGGTGAGTGAAAAGATAAAAATGATTGCCAGGGGTATGCGCATGGGCGCATGTACGAAACGCGGCTGATTTTTAAGTTTAGTGGCGACGCGAATCAAATCAGTTCCTTGACGGCGCAGCAGCGGCTGCGGATTTTTTCTCGGCGCGAAGTTGACGCGTGCCGGCGGTGTCGACCTCGAACTGGCTGGGCCCCAATTGGCCGGGCTGGAATTGCCCAGCCTGCGGCACATTTTTCAGCACGACGCCGTATTCGCTGCAAGCTTTCTCGGGGCTGACGATACCCTCGAGGATATCGCTGAGGACGCGCTCGGGATCGCGATCGAGCGGATCGCCCCAACCGCCGCCACCGCCGGTGCGGACAATTACTTCGGAATCGACGGGAACGGGATGCTGGCTGGCGTCCACGCTTTTAAATTCGTCTTCCCCGGGGAGCCGGAGCATGTAGTCGGCGGTGCCGGCCGGCTTTCCGCCCCAGAGGCCCCAGGGAGGGCAGTCGATGCGGCGCGGGCGGTGCAGATTCCAGCGGCCTTCGACGAAATTGCGCACGCGCAAGTCGATTCCGAGGCCGCCGCGAAATTTGCCGGGGCCGCCGGAGTCGCGGCGGAGCGAGCGCTCCTCGACGAGAATCGGATTCTTCAATTCCAAGCCCTCGATGGTGCCATTGCGCACGTCGCCCTGGCAAATGGTGACCGATCCCGATTCGCCGTCCTCGGTGGGGCGGCCGCCCCATCCGCCGCCTTCGAGGCTCTGCACGACGAAGCGCTTGCACGTCTTCGGATTCACACCGAAGAATACGACGGCGCCGCCTAAAAGCCCATGATGCGCGGCAGGAATTTTTTCGGGAATGGCGGGCGCGAGCGCGGTGAGGATTGTGTCGACTACAGTGGGAACGATGAGGCTCCAGCCGGACATGGGCGCGGGAAAGCGGGCCATCATGATGTTGCCTTCGGGAATGATTACGTCGAGCGCGGCGAACGAGCCCTCGTTCGAGGGATCGAGCGGAGAGGTGAACGCTTTGTAGGCGACGCGAGCGCCGGCGAGGGTGCGCGAGTTGATGCCAGCCTTGCGCTCCGGAGAGCAGCCGGAGAGATCGATGGTCATTTTTCCGTGTGAGACGGTGACGCGAGCGTGAATGCGGACGCGCTCGGTGCGCAACATGCCGTCGTGATCGAGGAACGATTCGGCTTCGTAGATGCCGTCGGGAATTTCGGAGACGACTTTGCGGCACTTGCTTTCGGTCTCGGCGAAAATCTTTTGGATGGCGCTCAGGATGGTGTCGCGGCCAAACTTTTCGAAAAGCTCGTTGAGACGGCGGAACGCGAGGCGGCAAGCGGCCATTTGCGAGCGCATGTCGCCGAGGGAAGCGTCGGGGAAGCGGATATTGTCGCGAATGACCTTGAGAAGGGTTTCGTTGGCCTTGCCCGCTTCGTAAATTTTGAGTTGATCGAGCTGAAGGCCTTCCATCCAGGGATCGAGGATGCGGGCCTCGCCGCCGAACCCGGTGCTCATGCCGCCGATGTCGATCCAATGTGCGCGGACAATGGAGAACATGAGCAGTTCGCCGCGAAAGAAATAGGGCATGTAGATGACGACGTTGTTGAGGTGCTGACCGGCGACGGCCTGGTGATTGGTGATGACCACATCGCCCGGGGCGAAGCCCTCGTGGCCGTAGCGATTCATCGCGTCCTTGATGATGGCGCCGAGATCGGCGACGAAGTGCGAGACGCCGCCGACGTTCTGCGAGACGAGAGTGCCATCGGGCGCGACGAGCGCGGTGCAGAAGTCGCGCACCTCGTAGATCATCATGTTGTAAGAGGTGCGCGTCACGTCCGCGGCCATCTCGTTGGCGATGGCGGGCAGCGCGTTGCGGATGACTTCGAGAGTGACGTGATCGATGGCGTTCGTCACTAGGCTGGCCCCACGGAGATGATGAGTTCGCCCGTGCCGGCTACGGCGAAGCGGTCGGAGGGGAAGATCACGGTGGTGGAACCGTATTCGCTGATCAAAGCTGGACCGCTCAATTCCGCTCCCGCGGGCAAATCCTCTCTTCTATAAACGGGGCATTCAACCGGCGCGTTTCCCTGATCGAAATAGACGGCGCGGCGCTCTTTGGGAGCGGCGGTGCGGGCCTTGGAGAGTTGCGTCAAGGCCAGCTTTGCGCGGCGGCCGAGCGCGACGAGGCGCATGTTGATGATTTCGACGCGCTCGTCTTTGGCATGATGCGCGTAGCGCTGCTCGTGAAGCGCGTCGAAGGAAGCGCGAATCGCCGCGTGATCGGCGGAGACGATCTGTTGCAGGCTGACGGGAACGGGCAAAGTAAATTCCTGGCCGACATAGCGCAGATCGAGAAGGATCTGATACGCGGCGTCGATGCCTGGCGTGAGCAGGCGCTGCGCTTCGGAGGTCATTTCGTCATAGATGGTTTTCAGCGCGGCGAAGTTAGCTTCGGCGAGCCCGCTGTAATAGGTGCGGATGAAATCGTGGCGCTCGTCGGTCATCAACATGCCCAGAGCCGAAAAATGGGAAGGGAACTGAGGGATCACGACGGTGGGGATGTAAAGCTCGCGCGCCACAGCGAGAGCGTGAACCGGACCGGCGCCGCCGGAAGCGACCAAAACGAAATCGCGCGGATCGTAACCCTTTTCGACGGATACTTCGCGCACCGCGAGAGACATTTTTGCCGTGGCGATTTGCACGATGGCGCGGGCCGCGGCCGGCACGTCCATGCTCAAAGGTTTGGCGATGCGCTCGGCGATGCCGCGGAAAGCGGCGTCGCGATCGAGGGTCATTTCGCCGCCGAGAAAATCGGAGGCACCCATGCGGCCGAGGATGACGTTTGCGTCAGTGATCGTGGGATCGAGACCACCGCGGCAATACGCAATGGGGCCGGGCATAGCGCCGGCGCTGCGCGGACCAACTTTGAGCGCGCCCACTTCGTCGATCCAGGCGATGCTGCCGCCACCCGCGCCCACTTCGACGACATCGACGACGGGAACCATTACAGGATGACCGCTGGCATAGCCGCCGACGTAGTAGCCTTCGGCCATGGTGGGCGCGGCAGCGCGAACCAGGCTGGCTTTGGCGGTAGTGCCGCCCATGTCGAAGGAGACGACGTCTTTGTAGCCGAGATTTTTTCCGATTTCGGCGGAGGCGATGATGCCGCCCACAGGACCGGATTCCATCATCATCACCGGGCGGCGCACGGCGGCTTCCGGAGACATGACGCCGCCATTCGACTGCATGATGGAAAGCTCGCCGCGAAAACCGAGTCCGTCGAGTTGCGAGTGGAGGTTGCGGACGTAACCTGCGACCGTGGGTCCGATGTAGGCGTTGACGACGGTGGTCGAGGTGCGTTCATACTCGCGATACTCGCGTAAAATTTCGTGCGAGAGCGAAACGTAGCAACCAGGCAGCGCGTGCTCGACAATTTTTCCGGCGATGCGCTCGTGCTCGGGGTTGGCGTAGGAGTGAAGGAAGCAGACAGCGACGGCGTCGACGCCGTCGCGAGCGAGTTCGGCACAGGCGCGCTGAACGTCCTCGGTCTTGAGCGCTTCGCGGACTTCGCCAGAAGCGTAGAGCCGCTCGGCGACTTCGATGGTGCGATGGCGCGGCACAAGGGGCTGCGGGCGATGGAAGAAGAGATTGTAGGCTTCGGGACGGTTGCCGCGTCCGATGATGTAAACGTCACGCGTGCCGCGCGTGACGACCAAGCCGACCTTCGCGCCTTTGCGCTCGATCAGAGTATTGATGGCGATGGTCGAGCCGTGAATCAGACTATCGATGGAGGAAGGGTCGAGACGGGCTTTGCGAATGCAGTCGACGATACCTTCGACGGGGTCGGCGGGAGTGGTGAGGCTTTTCGCGTGTTGAATGGATTGAGTCCGCTCGTCGAAGGCGATCAGGTCGGTGAAGGTTCCGCCGATATCGACCGCAACCCGCAGACTCATTCCGTGCGTTTCCTTCCCAAGTGATCAGTGACCAAGCCAGCCAGATATGACGGCTAGTTGTGGTGGTACTTCACGTCGAGCGGAGCGCTCATCACGGGCACGTGAAGATTTTTCTTTTCGAAGGCTGAGATATCCGCTTCGTGCACGAGAGTGAGGCCGATGTTGTCGAGACCCTTGAGCAGACAATCCTTGCGGAACGGGTCGATGTCGAAGGTGAAGCGCAAGGCTTTGTCATCGGTGACGGTCTGCTGCTCGAGGTCGACGGTGAGGCGATAGCCTTCGTTCTGCTCGGTGCGCTTGAAGAGTTCGTCGAGTTCTTCGTTTTTCAGGGTGGCGGGCAGAATGCCGTTCTGGAAGCAATTGTTGTAGAAAATGTCGGCGTAGCTGGGCGCCAGAATGACACGGAAACCGTAGTCGAGAAGGGCCCAGGGCGCGTGCTCACGGCTCGACCCACAGCCGAAATTGTCACGCGCGATCAGGATGCTGGCTCCCTTGTAACGCGGATAATTCAGCACGAATTCGGGATTCGGTTCTTCGCCGGGAAGATAGCGCCAGTCATAGAACAGGACGCGCCCGAAGCCATCGCGAGTGCACCACTTCAAGAACTGCTTGGGGACCATCTGGTCAGTATCGACATTGACGCGGTCCATGGGGGCAACTAATCCAGTATGCTTTTTGAAGGGTTGCATTCTTATTCGGCTCCGTTCGCGGATTTCCAGTTGCGAATATCAACGAAATGGCCCTCGATGGCGGCTGCTGCGGCCATGGCGGGACTAACCAGGTGGGTACGGCTGCCCTTGCCCTGGCGGCCTTCGAAATTGCGATTCGAGGTGCTGGCGGAACGTTCCCCGCTGGGCAGAACGTCGTCATTCATGGCGATGCACATACTGCAGCCCGAGTCGCGCCATTCGAAGCCTGCATCGCGGAAGATCTTGTCGAGACCTTCTTTCTCGGCCAAAGCTTTCACCACGCGCGAGCCGGGAACCACCAGCGCCTGCTTCAGCGATTTGTTGACGTGCTTTCCGGCGACCACTTTCGCGGCCGCGCGAAGATCTTCGAGGCGCGAATTGGTGCAGGAGCCGATGAAGACGCGATCGACGGAAATATCCTCGATGGCGGTGCCGGGTTTCAGGTCCATGTAACGCAGGGCATTCTCCGCGGCCCTGCGGTCCGCAGAATTGGCGAAAGACGAGGGATCGGGAACGCGGCTGGTGACCTGCGCAACCATTCCGGGGTTTGTGCCCCAGGTGACCATGGGGGCGAGGTCAGCGGCCTTCAAGGTAACAGTTTCGTCATAGGTCGCGCCGGGATCGGTCGGGAGCGACTTCCAATATTCAACGGCGATCTGAAAATCCTTGCCGCGCGGAATGAACGGGCGGCCTTCGAGATAGGCAAAGGTCACATCGTCAGGAGCGACCATGCCGGCGCGCGCGCCAGCCTCGATGGACATGTTGCACATGGTCATGCGGCCTTCCATGGAAAGCTCGCGCACGGCTTCGCCGGTGTACTCGACAACGTGGCCGTTGCCGCCGCCGATACCGATCTTGCCGATGATGGCTAGAATGATGTCCTTGGCGGTGACACCGTGGGGGCGCTTGCCCTGCACATCAATCTTCATGGTCTTGGATTTGAACTGAGAAAGGCACTGCGTGGCGAGCACATGCTCCACTTCGCTGGTGCCAATGCCGAAGGCGAGCGCGCCGACGGCTCCGTGAGTGGAGGTGTGGCTGTCGCCGCAGACGATGGTGCAGCCGGGCTGCGTGATGCCCAGTTCAGGGCCAATAACGTGGACGATGCCCTGATTCTGGCTGTTCATGTCGAAGAGATTGATGCCGAATTCCTTGCAGTTCTGTTCGAGGGCCTTAAACTGCGCGGCGGCGTCGGCATCAAGAACAGCCAGCGAGCGGTTTTTGGTGGAAACGGAATGATCCTCGACCGCGAAGGTGAGCTCAGGACGGCGCACCTTGCGCCCAGAAGCCTTGAGGCCGGCAAAAGCCTGCGGGGAAGTACCTTCGTGCACGAGGTGTCGATCGATATAAATCAAAGAGGGCTTGCCGGGTTCCTCGTGAACCACGTGCGATTCCCAAATCTTTTCAAACAATGTGCGTGGCGGCATGCGTCAATCACCCTGCCTTCTGAAAAATTGCCCGGAAAAATCCCACGAGCGTTCCGTATCTGTATGAATAAATTGTAGCAACTTCCGTGAGGGGATTGTAATCGTTCCGGCAAGGTAAGCCAACGTCAATGCGGTCTCGGAGCGTCGTCTAATTTAGTTCGCTCTATTATTTCGCTGTGCGAGTTCGATCTGTGAGTTCGCTCTGTCAGTTTGGGGTATTTAGAGCGAGGAGTGGCCCGGCTTGTTTCAGGGTCGTTTCCTCGGGCAAGGGATGGAAATCGGAATAGATTTCCTTTTCGCGAACAGCAATCGTTTTGAAGAACAGAGCTTTGCCGTCCATTTGCACGTTCAGTTCGACCATTTCCCAATGTCCTCCGCCTACGTTCCGCTGCCTGACAACGAATGTGCCGCCCTTGTCGAGGTGACCCAGGAGGCCGTACCAGAACTTTACCTCGGTCGTAAGACGGCCTTGAATTTCGGCCAGCCGATCACCGTGAGGATCTACAAGCAGTGAGCCTTCCATGTGATGGAAGACCTCCGACTCGTGGGATTGTGGATTAAAGTCGGGATTCGGTCTGAAATGCAACCGGATCAGGCCATCTTGTGTGCCATCATATTCAAACAAGAAAGCTTTGGGCAGAAGCTTCAGAAGTTTCTGTTCTTCGTTCGCATCATGGGCGGCATTCTTTTGCTTTTCGCGAACTTGGCCGGGGTTTGCCAGAAGGCTCGCAATGCGACGATCCTCATCCCTGAGCGCTTGGCCTGTGAGCGGCTTTCCGTCGAGGGCTATCACGCGGTGGATATCGCCGTCTGTGGTCTCGACGACTTCCAGAATTTGCGTCTTGCCATCCTCCTGGCTGAATTCGCGGTATTTCCATAGGCTCTTGTCCTGGTTTTGAGCGGTCAATTCATTCTGCACGACTTCCCGGGCAAGTTCGTCGGCGCTTAGGCGGGGCCTTGCTGCCTCAGGCCAAGCCGAAGGGCATGAAAACAGAAAAGAGCAACTGAGAAGCGACAGGGCCAGGGAGACTGCGGGCCGCAATGACTTCAGGTTAGCAAAGGAAGAAGGCTGCCGGATATTGCGCGTCATAGGTCTCATCCTGGTATGAAAGCTCAGGCATAGACCGAGCCACCAACTAGAATGGTAGAAAAATTCTCTTGAGGCGGCAATACAGCCTAATCAGTACAACTTACCGGAACTTTCTTAATATCCTACGGTGAAGCGCGCGCGGCGGAACTGTGGCTTCTCAACTTCGTCCAAGACGGCCACGGCGAAATCTTCCATGGAAATTTGGCTCTGGCCCTTATCGTCGACGAGAAGATCGTCTTTCGCGGTGCGGTAGCGCCCCGTTCGCGTTCCTTCGTTAATTTCGGCGGAGGGGATCACATAGGTCCAGTCCAGAGAGGATTTCTTCAGAATTTCCATCGATTCGCCGTGCGCCAGGGCGAACTTCTTGTATGCGGCAAATTCCGGGGTATCGAGAAGCTGCTGGTTCGGAGCGATCTGGAGATTACCGGCACTGCCGACGACGATCAGTCTGGCGGTGTGGTTGGCATTCAAACCTTCGACCAAAGATTTGGCGGCGGAGGCGATTTGATTGGCATCACCAGCGCCTGGCCCATAGGCGCTGATTACCACATCAGCGCCCCTGGTGGCGACGGCGACGCTCTCAGCCTTTAAAACATCGCCGGTTTTGAATTCAACATTCTTGTGATTGTCGTGCTGGGTGGAAGCATCCCGCACGATGGCCGTCACCTGGTGACCACGAGCTAGCGCTTCATTCAGAATGCGCCGGCCAATCCTGCCAGTTGAACCGAACAGAGCGATTTTCAAGGGGCCTCCCAGAAATGAAGAAATAATCGCGAACGAAAGGGTTTCAACCGCGGACTTTCTTTTCGACGTTCGGGACGTCTTCTCCGAGGGCGGTGGCGAGATCGATCTGATGGTCCTGCTCATTAACGAGGATCTGGCGAATCTGCTCGGCCATGGCGAATTCGCCGAGTTCTTCGCACTGGCGGACGCGGTCGCGATAATTGCGGATCGTTTCGTTTTCGTTGTTCAGATCGAAACGAAGCAGCTCGCGGGGATCGTCAGAAAATTTGACTTCCTTGGGAGTGAGCGTAGGTGTTGCTCCCAGATAGTCGACCTGGCGCGAGACGATCAAGGCGTGATCGAGTTCCTGCTTGGCATGTAAGACGAGCTGGTCGGCAATATTCATATACTGGGCGCCTTTGAGCACCTGTGAGTAGACGACATACGCGATGATGGCCTGATATTCGCGAGAAAGATCTTCGTTCAGAAGCTCCGCCAAACGCTCTCGAGTAACTCCGCTCTCTTTTTCAGCCATGGGTAATTTCTTTCTCCTATGAATTTGGACTTGAATGTGTTCGCGTACACAACGAGGCGGGGTGCCTGGTTCAGGCACGCGAGGGCTTCATCCATCATACATCGAAGAGGATTTGCGCCAATGGTAGAATCGCGGGCGTGAAAGTCAGCGCGGACAGAGGAATTCCAGGAGAGCTTCTCACCGCAGCGGCCGAGACCGAGCGTAAATGCCCTTTGTGTGGAGGGATGGAACGCCGAACATTAGCCGAGCGCGATGGATGGCGAATTGTCGAATGCTCTGCGTGCGAGATGGTGTTTATCGGGAACGAGATCGGCTACGCGGAACAAAGCGCCGAGCACGACTGGCTGGATGACTATCCAAAGGAGATGGAACGGCGTAAGGAAAAGCACCCGGTACTGCTGTTTCTCTCGCGCTACACGCGAAGACTGCGGCCGGAAACAAACGCGCGGCTGTTGAAGCAAACGCGACACTGGAAGAAAAACGGGAAGCTGGTGGATTTTGGATGCGGGGACGCGAGCTTTATCGAACGCGCGTCGAAATATTTCGAGGTGAGGGGAATCGAACTGAGCCCGAGACTGGCGGAGATGTCGCGCAAGCGCATGCCGGGCGGGAAAATTCTGGAAGGGCCGGTTACCAAGGTCGCTGATACGGAACTGGTTTCTGATGAGTTCGATGTGGTGACGCAATTCGGGTATATCGAGCACGAGTGGCAGCCGCTGGAAGGTTTGCGTTCGGCTTATCGAGTGCTCAAACCGGGCGGAGTTACGCTGATCAAGACGCCGAACTACGCGAGCTGGAATCGGCACATTATGGGCATGGACTGGTGCGGATACCACATCCCGGCGCATTGCAACTATTTCACGCCCGCGACGCTTGCGGAAATGCTTGGGCGTGCGGGATTCAAGCTGCTGAGGCAGCCGTTTCTGGATTGCCTGCCGACGAGCGACTCGCTGTGGATGGCAGCGCAAAGACCTAGCTGAGTGCGGCGCTTCGTGGTTCCGCTGGTTTGCCCCGCCAGTAGCGATAGAAGACGAGTCCGAAGAGAATCAGTCCCAAACCGATCGATGATCGCAAGGGCCGAGCCAACCATAGGCTCGTGGTGAGCGCGATGGCTCCGGCGATGAATAGCGCGGGAAGCACCGGATAGCCCAAGGCCAGATAGGGGCGCGGCAGATCCGGCTCGATGCGTCGCAGGCGAAACATGGCGACTACAGCCAAGGCGTAGAAAATCCACTCCGCAAAAATAAAGAGGGAAGTAAGGTCTTCGAATGTGCCGCTGAGGGCCATGATGCTGGCAAGAGCGCACTGGAAGATGAGCGCGTTGCCAGGCGTGCGAAATTTTGGATGCACTTTGGCGACGACACGAAAGAAAAGACCATCGCGGGCCATGGCGTAATCGACGCGAGCGCCGCTCAGAATGGAAGAATTCATGGTGCCAAGCGCTGAAATGATCATGGCCAAGGTGATCCAAAAAGCAGCGCCGTGGCCGGCAAAGCTGGCGACAACGTCAGAAGCGACGTGCTGCGAGGACGCGACCGCGCCGAAGGGCAGCGCGTAGAAGCAGACTGCGTTGAAAAAGATATAGACGACGATGACGAAGATCACGCCGCCGACGAGAGCGCGCGGGATGTTTTTCTGGGGATCGCTCACTTCGGAGCCGACCAGATTCAAATCCTCCCAACCATCGTAAGCCCACAAGGCGGCGGCGAGCGCAGCGAGGAAGCCGCTGAAAGTCGCTGCATTGAGAGAACTGGGAAACAGCGGCGTGAAATGCGAGGTGTTTCCGCGCGCGAGAAGAAATCCGAGAAAGATGATCGCCAGCACTGAAGATACTTTGAGGAATGTGAGCGCGATCTGTACTTGTCCGCCGAAACGCACGCCAAGGTAGTTGACGGAGGTCATCAGAATGAGAGCACCGACGGCCAAGGGCTGCGCCCAGGTAAAAACAAATTGCGGATCGTTGCGCGCGAGAAGCGGGAAGTGGAGATGGAACGTGTAGATCGGCGTGGCCACTGCGGGCGAAAGAAAACCCCAGAAGCGGAGCAGGCCCGCAGCGATGGCGGCGGCAGAGGCGGGGCGGCCGACGATGGAGTGCATCCAGCCGAAAAGAAAGCCCCAGACAGGTCCGAAGCCACGGCGGAGATAGGCGTACTCGCCGCCGGCTTCGGGAATTGAGGCGCCCAGTTCCGCGTAGCTGAGCGCGCCAAAAAGAGAAAGGAGTCCACCGACGAGCCACGCTGCAAAAACAATGGCTATGGATTTTCCTTCCGCGGCCATTTCACTGGGCTTCAGAAAAATGCCGGTACCGATCATAGTGCCCACGACAATGGCTGCGGCGGCGTATGCTCCCAGGCCGCGTACCAGCCCGATGGGCTTAGCTGATTTCGCGTTGGCTTCGACGAGTTTCGTGGCCATGACTTAACCCATGAGCGAATCGGGGACCGCGACATCCCGCGGCAGCGAAGCGCCGGGCGGAATGGGGGCAAGCGAGCTTGCGACGGAGCCGACGGTAAAAGTCACGATCGTGCCCACCACAACGTACCACGTGAAGGCCAGCGGCGTGAGAAGTGTGACGGCAATCATGGTGGCGATGCCGGTGACGAAGCCGATGAGAGCTCCGGTTTCGTTGGAGCGCCGGTTCCAGGTGCCGAGAAGAAAGACGCCCAGCAGGCCGCCGTAGGTGATGGAGGCGATGGTGAGTCCGGCAACGAGCACCGGGCCCCAACGAATCAAGCCGAGCAAGCCGAGCACAAGGCCCCAGGCGAGGGTCATCCAGCGAGAGCGGCGCAACGCTTGGGATTGTTTGGAAGAAGCTGAGGTTCCGCCGAGGTCGATCATGCTGGAGGACGCGAGCGAGTTCAGCGAACCGCTGGCGTTTGACATGGCGATAGCGAAGATGGATGCGAGCACCAGGCCGCTCAGGCCGGTGGGCATGTCACGGACAATGAATTCGGGAAAGATGCGATCGGCGTCGCCTTGGGGAACTGGCAGTGTAGAGTGCTGTGCGTAGACGAACAGCATTACGCCGAGAACGAGAAACAGCGCGAACTGTGCGAATACGATCACGCCACTGGCGAGCAAAGCTTTTTTTGCGTCGCGTTCGCCGCGAGCCGCCAATAAACGCTGTACCATGGTCTGGTCTGTGCCATGGCTGGCCATGGTGAGGAAAGTCCCGCCGATAACGCCGGACCAGAAGGTATAGCTGCGAGTGAGGCTGAAGGTGAAATCGAAGATGCGAAGTTTTCCTCCGGCGGCTGCAGCGGTATGGGTCACTTCATGCCAACCCCCTGGAATTTTGTGAAGCAGGAGCAGAAGAGCAGCGAGCGATCCGGTAATGTAGAGAGCGAACTGAATCACGTCTGTCCAAATCACCGCGCGCATCCCGCCTTCGAAGGTGTAGAACATGGTGAGCGCGGCGACCATAGCGATGGAGAGACGGTCGCCGGTGCCGAAGGCAACGCTAACCACTTTACCTATCGCTGAGATACGGACACCTTCGGCCAGAGTGCGGGTACCCAAGAAAACGACGGCTGCGGCTTTTTTCATCCTATTGCCAAATCGCTTTTCGAGAAGCTGGTAAGCCGTGTAGAATTCGCCCTGGAAATACTGCGGGATAAGAACCACGCACAGAATTACCCGCGCGACCAGGTAGCCTAGCACCAGTTGCAAGAAGCCAAGGTTTCCGGCAAAAGCGATTCCCGGTGTTCCAATAATCGTAAGAGTTGAAGTTTCCGTAGCGACGATCGAGCAGGCCAGCGCCCACCACGGTGCGGTACGTCCGCCGAGGAAATAATCGCGAAGCGTCTTCTGGCCGCGGCGAAAACGGGCGCCGAACGCGGTGATACCGGCGAGATAAACGATGAGGATGGCGAAGTCGAAAGGGCTGATATGCATTACGCCGGGGCCCGGCAGGTCGCGCGATGCTAACCGCCCGGCTGAAAAACTGTCAAGCAAAGTGAGGACGAATGCCGCCGACCGGCGCTGATGGCGAGATTCGCTACGTACTGGGTTTTGATGGAGGAGGCACGAAGACGGAATGCCTGCTTGCCAATGGGCAGGGTGAAGTTCTGGCCCGGGCGATTGCCGGACCTTCGAATCCGTTAAGAACGGGATATACGCGGGCGTGGTTTTCGTTGAGCGAAGCAGCCGACGCGGTGCTGAGCCGGATGAAAATCAAAGCAGTTGATATTTCCGCGGTGTGCGCGGGAGTGGGTGGCACCGGGCGGGCCGGCGTGGCGAAACGCGTCACCACGTTTTTCGACCGAAGTTTTCCGAATGCGCGGGTGCGCGTTACCACGGACCTTGAAATCGCGTTTGAAGCAGCACTCGGGACCGGCGAAGGCATTCTTTTGCTGGCCGGCACCGGATCGGCCGCGTTTGGGCGGGACTCGAACGGGCGAACAGCTCGCGCGGGAGGCCGCGGCCCATGGTTCAGCGACGAAGGAAGCGCATTCGATATAGGCCGGCGGGCGTTTGCGGCGGTGTCCAAGGCCGAAGAGCATCGAGGCGCCCAGACGGCGCTTTCAAAGCGGCTTTTCACCTGGCACCAGGCGCAGAACTGGGAATCGCTCTACGACCGCATCAGCAAGAATGCGGACGATGTGTTTCCGCAGACGTTTCCGCTGGTGGCGCAGTTAGCTGACAAAGAGGATAAGGTTTGCCGGGAGATTTTATTGGCGGCGGCACAATCGCTGGTTGAACTCGCAATATGCGTGCGGAACGAACTCGGCTGGCACGATACGTCGATCTCAATAGCCAAAGCGGGTGGAGTGCACGGGCGCTCGAAATACCTCGATCGAACGATCGATGCGGAAATACAGAAGGCCATGCCTGCATCGCGGCTGGCCCCCATGAAAATGTCTCCAGCCGAAGCAGCCGTGCAGATGGCGGTCCGAGGAGCGGTAGCGAAGGGAAATGCCGCCTGAGGTAGAGAATTCGGAGGAGCGGGCGCGAACGGCGTCGAGTGAAGAACTTAAATCACTCGTACACGCAGCGAACCCGGAAGTTCTATTCGCGGTGCTTGAAAATCCAGCTCTGGAAGAATCGCACGTAACATCGTTGCTTGAACGGCTCGATCTGCCCGTCGAGGTGCTAACCGCGATGGCCGGCGAATCGAAATGGATATCGAGCGAGAGCGTGCGCTTACGGCTGGCAAGCCATCCGCGGACACCCAAGCGAATCGCGCTGCCGACCGCCAGGCAGCTATACCTTTTCGACCTTGTGCGTTTGAGTCTACTGCCGTCGGCGCCTGCGGACATCAGACGCGCGGCGGACGAAATCCTCATTAGCCGTGTGCCACATCTACCCGTTGGGCAAAAGTTGACGCTGGCCAGACGGGGGCCGGCGCGCGTGGCCGGAGCGATATTGGCCGAAGGACACGCGCAGGCAGTGAAACTCGCACTGAACAATGCATTCCTCACCGAAAGCCAGATTCTGAAAGTGCTGGCGAGGAGCGACATCCCGGAACGCGTGGTGGCGGCCATTGCGCAGCATGCGAAATGGTCGTGCCAATACAATGTGCGCATGGCTCTGCTGCAGAATCCAAACACGCCGATCCCTTGCGTGCTCTCATTCTTACCGCAATTGAGGGCGGCCGATTTGAAAGAAATCGGGAAGTTGGAAGATTTGCCGCAGCAGATCCGAAAGTATGTGGAACAGAAGCTAAAGCGGCCAGAGCACGAGGGACAGGACGGCTCCGATTCGCCAGAAGTGGTATAACGGCCAAAGCGGAATTCCGAGGGAGATATGGAGAAGAAATCGAACCAAGTTCGCTGGATCATCGCGATCGGCGTGGTGGTGCTGCTGGCAATTCTGATTCGCTCGACGATGCAGGCAACGCATGCGGAATACGAGGTGTGCATGGCGTTCAGAGGAGGCTCCCATTGCGCGAGCGCAACCGGGGCAAGCCAGAGCGAGGCTATCCGCAGCGCCCAGGAAATCGATTGCCAGATGCTAGCCAACGGACGCGACCAGACTATGGTGTGCCTGGACACCCAGCCCTCCAGCGTTAAGGAAGTGAAGAAGTAGAGGGAATGAGCGACGAAATCTCCGGCGCAGAGCGACTTTCTGGCTTTTGCGGTGTCTAAACAAAAGAGCCTTGTGCTCACGGGCGGGCAAAAGGATTTGCCGAGTTTTTGAATGACACGATGCTTGAATTGCGGCGCAGAGCGGGTCAGTGATGTCTGCGAAGCTTGTGGCCTGAGTTCTTCCGACGCTGAATTCTCATTGCGGAAAAAATTATTGAACCGAACAGCGCTTTTTCTGGTGGGGGCGCTGGCTTTCGTGGTGGCGAGCGTCCGTTATGCCCCTCTTGAGCTTGACGCAATTCTGATCTTTATCGGAGTGGTTTTCTTCGCGACGCTTGGGATTGCCATGTGGCTGGAGCGCCGCGCCCTGCGGCACCAGGAAGTGGAAGCGCTCAAGCGGGTATATTACGGCCTCATTCCCGTCCCTTGGCTTCTTTCAGCTCTGCTGCTGGCTAACGGAGCGCTGGACACCGGACGTCCCCGCATCGTTGAAACCCGGATCCTTGGCAAATTCGCAATGAGAGGGCCGGTCCCGACGCGACGATTGGTAGTAGCTTCGTGGCGCCCGGGGCATCGCATTGAGCGAATTCCGGTTGACCGCGGCGACTTCGATCGATTCAGCCGCGGTGAATTCGTGGAGATCAAAGTGGCGGATGGGCTGGTGGCCATCCCGTGGGTGGCCGGCGTTTCCCGTCCTTAAGAGCCGCTTGTAGCGCACCTGGCTGCTTTACTGACCTTCCGGGAATACAGCCAGAATCAGCGTATCGACTGTCGCCGGATCATCCCGAAGCTTGATGTAGAGCAGAGTCCCGTTCGGACGCGGGACGCTCAAACTGGAATCCGCGAATCCGATGGGAACTGATACGGCGTGAGTAAACTGCGGGTCCGAGGCCACCGAATCGATCAGGAATAGATTCGAACCATTCAAATGGCATTGCTTGTCGGGACTATCAGGGCAGCGGATTTCCGTCAGGGAAGGAATGCGGACCAACGTTGCCAGCGGTTGCCAATCGCCGGTACCACCGTCTGCGGCGACCGGGCGGAAATGCAGGGGCCCAAAAGCCGACCCACCGAAACTCTTCAGAGGATCGAGCACGGCCATCACCGTTTGGGAATTCTGCAGGACCAAAGTGCCGTCCGCCAGGCTGAGTTGCACGTCAAACGAGCCGTCGAGACTGGCGACTTCGATCTTCTCGGTGCGTGGAAAGCTTTCCGGTACTTCCGTTTTCAGGAAGAAAGTCAGGCGCGCATCCTGCGGCAGGGAATCCGTGTTGGTGAAATGAATTGGAGATCGTGTGGCCCCAGGCTGAACGTTCTTGCTGATTAAATCCACTTTGGGCCGCGGTGGCTCGACCGTTGTTTGCAAATCGAGAACGCGGCCATCCTTCAAGTCAACGCGCGCCGTAAGTTTTTCCTCGGGTTGCAGTGCCGCGGGAAGCGGAGCCTGTGCGGCAGCCAATTGCAACTGGTCTTGCTGTCCAGCGCGAGAGAGCTTAGCTGGCACGAAGCGAATGCCCTTAATTTCGAAACTGTTCACCTGATCGAGACGCGTTCCGATGAGCACACCCTGCTGATCGCCTGCACTGATTTTGAAAGCGTCGAGCTTGGCTGCCTGGGTGTAGGCATGTAGCGAAACCTCGTCTGGCGTGGCCCTTCCATACTGCTGGATGGCGAGTTTGAGAGGACCCGCCGTGGCGTCCTTTAGCGGGACGTGAATTTCCAGTTCATTTGGCTTGAGCGCGTGCCAGGACGGTTTGATTTCCGCGGCCTGCTGGGATTTGACGCTTACGCTCTCGACGCAGGCAGCGGCGTCGGAATCGACATGCAGCACGTCGTCTCGGCCGACAATCAAAGCCCCCTGATCCGCAGCCGGGACGACCCAATTGGCCGCGTGTGAGTTCTGCAAACGGAAAGCGGGGCCTTCGAAGGAATCAAAACCCCAGCGGCCGCGAAGAGTTCCTTTCACATCGTCGCCGAGCTTATCGGAAACGAGGGTGTGCGCATCGATCACAAATCCGCCATGCGAGGGATCGGCGACCGCGGGCAGGTCAATTGATTCACCAGCCTTTCCTTCGAGATGGAGAACGAAATCATGGGCAATATCGGTTGAGAAAACCAGGGGAGCGCCCTCGGCGGGGAGAACTAACGGAGCTTTTTCCAGGCAGTAGACCTGGTCCTTGTTGGATGACCGAAGCGGCGGGAGTTGCGCGGCCTCGACAGCAGGAAGGCCGGTGACCAGAACGGACATGGGTTTCCTGAAAGACGGTGGATTGTTCAGGCGAAGATTCATTTGAATGCCGTTGGGGACTGAGAGGGCGGGAATGTACTGGTAAGAGGCGGTATGAAGGCTGCCAAAAATTCTTGCCAAGTCGACAACCGCGCCTACATAAGCGCTGTAAACGCCGCCGCCCGCAAGTGAAGTGGCGCTCACGGCGCCGGCCAGATCACTGGAAGGGCCGGAAGTGAGCGCTGCAACTACCGACTGGCTCTGGCCATCGTCGAGCACGAGCTGATCGGTATTTTGTATCAGGCAAGACGATTGCTGTTCCGGGGGACGATCGAAACAGCCCTCATCGAGTTTCATGCCCAATGTTCTAGCCAGCAGCACAGAACGGTCGTGCAGAGTCTTGGGATCGAAATCGGATGTCTGCTTCACTTCGGCCATGTAGCGATCCGAGCGGGTGCGGTCGAGGCTAGCCTGATTCAAATCCTGCGAGGCACGCACAAAAACGCCTGGCTTGCTGCGCACCGCGGAGCGTAGCGTCCCGTAATCGCCGCCGGTCTCGGGCGCGAGAAATAGCAAGGCCTGTTGTGCATCGGGCGGAACGGTAACGACGATGCCTTCTTCGCGGACCCTGCGATTCCAGGTTTCCGCGCGACTGAACCAATCTTCCGGTGGGGGATTGGTAGTGCCACGCAAAAAAGCTACAACCAAAAGATAGTGCGCTGACTGATCGTCGGGAAAATCCGGATGAATCCAGAGGCGGTCACCGGGCTGAAGATTGGGAACCTCGGAAATAGGCAGCGTCTTTTCGCCACGCGTAACCTTCATCTCGATTTTAGGGCCGGTTAAATCGAAGGCGGCATTATCGGCCAGAGCGGCGGAAACACCAGTGAATGCAAGAAGAGCGATGATGACAGGCCAAAGCAGATATTGACGAAGCAGAGCTTCGGATTTTCTTGACGGCACGATCGACTCCCAAGTTTTGAACGGCCTTGGACCGTGGGCTGGAACGGAATCACGCAAGGCCTTCGTGAAATCCGAACGCAAGGATGATTGCGACGGCGCAGGTTGGGCAACTGAATTTTACCTAGAAGCAGAAACGGCTGGCGGAGTTTTTTGATCCAGCGTACCAGATTGAGAAATGCGGCACGGGAAGTCGATCACCACCGCTGGTGAAGCTGATCACACCGATATTTTTCGATTGGTAGCCTTCATAACTCTTGACGTGCAGTAGCTCCCCGTGATACTAGCAAGCTAGTTTCGTGGGGCAAGTGTTACCAACGATATAAAAAGAATAACTAATTATTCGATCTGTTGAATCCCGCCTGAGGAGGCGATCGGATGGCCCATTCACCCATTCCAGCGGAAGAAGTCTGCCTAAATCGAGCAGCCTTGCGCGTTTTTGGTTTCTGCATGGTCTTGATCGCTTTCCTCGGAACGTTTGCGCTGCCAGCGCGGGCGCAATTGTCACAGGGAACCATTCTGGGAGTGGTGAAGGACTCTTCGGGAGCAGCGGTTCCCGGCGCGAACGTCACGGTGACCGACACCGACACCAGCGAAACTCGCAGCGGCGTAACCGGGGACGATGGCTCTTACCGGATACCAGCCCTCCAGCCAGGGCATTACACGGTGAAAGTGGAAAAGACGGGTTTCAAGACCGCTACCGCGACAGATTTGACTCTGGATGTAGCCCAGCAACTGGTTTTCAACGCCACAGTTGAGGTTGGCGCCACTTCGCAAGAGGTGCTGGTCACCGGCGAAGCGCCAGTTGTAAACACGACGGCAAGCTCCTTGGGTGGACTGGTAAACGAAGAGAGGATGGCCGATCTACCGCTCAATGGGCGTAATTTTATTGACTTGAGCTTGCTGCAGCCAGGCGTCTCCAAGAACGCGAACCAGGGTACCGGTGGGGGGCAGAGCGGGACCTGGTTCAGTTCGAATGGCGCGCCGACGCGTTCGAATTATATGACCATCGATGGCGCGTCCATGGTGAACCAGCTTGGTGGAGCTACGGGCTCGGAAGGCGGCACGACGCTGGGTGTGGACGGCATCAAGGAATACCGCGTGATCACCAATAACTTCAGCGCCGATTACGGCATGACCATGGGCAGCCAAATGGTCATCGTGAGCAAAGGTGGAACGAATCAATTTCATGGTGATGCGTTTGAATATCTGCGCAACAGCTCGCTCGACGCGCGGAATTATTTCGATACGACGACTTCCGCTGGGAAAAACCTGGCGGGCGTGCAGCGCCGCCTACCGCCCTTCCAGCAAAACAATTTTGGAGGTTCGTTTGGCGGGCCGATTAAGAAGGACAAGACGTTTTTCTACGCGGTTTATGAGGGGCTGCGAAAGAATGTCGGATTTACGGCAGTCGACACAGTTTTTCCCACGGCCTGCCACCAATTTGTCGGCGGCACCAACGTGCTGTCGAATCCCAGCGCTTGCGCCTCTGGGGTGACTTCAGCGCCGGTGCCTTCGGTCGTGCTGCCCATTCTGGCGCTATACCCGCTGCCGAACGGGGGCTCGGCGAATACATTCACGACCTCCACGCAAAATCTCTTGAATGACGATTTCGGGCAAATCCGCATCGACCAGAACATCTCGTCGAACGACAGCTTTTTCGGCCGATATACGATTGACAACTCGCTGTTGAACAATGGTAGCGGCAGTTTGGCTATCGCCACTTCCGGGACGGGTTTCCCGCAATACTTTCGGTATCTATCTCCGGGCCGAAATCAATTTCTGACGATTTCCGAGAACCACATTGTTTCACCGACTTTGTTGAACTCGGCGCGGCTTTCCTTCAGCCGGACTAACTACCGGTTGCACGTGGATGCCGCGGCGACCACGATCGGCGCGGGTGTTTCCTTTGTTGCAGGCAATCCCATTGGAATGGACCAGATCAGCGGCCTCACCACTTTGGGCGCACCCCTGGGCGCTGGGCCGAACCCGGACAACTATCACACCCAGAACGTTTACACCCTGAGCGACGATCTGTATTACACGCGAGGGAAACACGCGCTGAAATTTGGCATCTTGATCAACCGCTTCAATCAAGGGATTGGCGCGGTTCAGGCGTCCAATGGACAGGTCAGTTTTTCGGGTATCGCGAACTTCATGAAGGGTATTGAGTCGAACTACAATTCGCAGACAGCCGGACAGCAACAAACATTCGATTTCATCTACAACACGTTCGGGTTCTATGGCCAGGACGATTACCGGGTCAGCTCACGCCTGACGCTGAATCTTGGGTTGCGCTACGAGTTCAATACCCAACCTTATGAGCTGAACGGCGCACAGGTTGGAATCAGGAATATCCAGACTGCTACGGCCACCACGCCCGGACCGGTTATCGATGACCGCTCGTACTGGAACTTCAGTCCGCGGCTGGGTTTTGCCTACGATGTTTTTGGTAACGGCAAAACAGCCGTACGCGGTGGGTTTGGATTGTTTTATGACATTGGAAACATCGGCAACGTTCTCTATCAAGGGGTGCTGGCTCTTCCGCCGCTACAGGCGCAGGGAACGTTCAACAATACCAGCAACGCGCTGCTCGCATTGCCATTCACATACCCGGCAGGAACCGCAACTAATACGCTGCATACCGTTTTGTATAATGTCGGCCAACCACACATGCTGCAGTACAACCTGACCGTCGAGCAGCAACTGCCGGGCAGCATCGGGCTCTCAGTTTCCTACGTCGGCACACGTGGCATGGAGCTGTTCAACGAGATCGAGGCGAATCCTTACGTACCCAGCGGATTCCCAAATGGCGTGCCCATCTGGAATCCGTATATCTGCAACGGCGCTTTGGCTGCTTACCAGATCACCGGGCAAACTTGCGTTGGGAACCCAGTTTATCATCGCATCAATTCGGTATGGAGCACGAGCATCGCCAACACGACTAACTCCGATTCGTGGTTTAACTCGCTTCAAGTCGTCGCGAACAAACGGCTCGCGAAGGGACTTGAATTCCAGAGCGCTTACACTTGGGCGAAATCGCTCGACACGGCGCAAGGCCAGGGCTACAGCACGGATTGCTCGCAAGCAATGGCGTCCGGGATCGATCCTTTCAACGTGCTATTCGACAAGGGACCGTCCTGCTTTGACTTGCAGCATAACTGGCGGTTCAACGTGCTGTATTACTTCCCGAAACTGGATTCCAGCGGGCTGGTATCGAAGGTGACCAATGGGTGGTGGGTGGGGAGCATCGTTTCAGCACAGTCTGGATATCCATTTGCTCCAATCGAGGGAAATAACCGTGCGGAATCGGGGCTGTTCACCGGTCAAGTGGTGTTTGAACGAGCAGACGCAAATATCGCCGCGACTACGAATACCATCAACGGGACTACTTACAACTTTGTGCCGTACAACAAAAATACGGTAATCACTCACGATCCCAATCACTACTTCAATGCCATGATGTTCAGCCTGCAGCCCATCGGAACTTTGGGGAATGCTGAACGCGGATTGTTGCGCGGACCAGGATTGACCGACTGGGATTTCTCGCTGGTGAAAGATACGGCTTTCCCCCTGTTTGGTGAAAAGAGCAACGTAGAATTTCGGGCTGAGTTTTTCAATTTCCTGAACCACACGAACTTCGGCATGCCGAGCGCGACTGTTTTCCCGGGCAATACCACGGCATCGGATGCCGGGGCGTTCTCGGAGGCTCCTACCGGAGCGACCGCCTCTAATCCTTTGGGAACTCCGGGAAAGATCACCACAACGGCAACGACGCCTCGACAAATTCAGTTTGCGCTGAAATTCATATTCTGACGCAGGTAGCGTTCGAGCGAGAGATGGGCTGGTCTCAACGAGCAAGCCCGTCCGATGCCCCGTGTGATGTATGATGCAGCGCACCTTGAAGCTCATCTGATAAAGGATTTGCCGTGCGAATATCCCACCGCTTGTACACTTCCATCGTGGTCTCGATCTGTTTCATCGCTGGACTGTTTATCTCGATGGGGCGCGAAGCAGTCGGGTCAGCCAACGCGTCAGCTCTACCGGTAGAGTCTGGAAGCGCTTCTCTGCAGGTTGAGCACGAACTGCAGCGATCCTACCTGATCGACCACTACGAGGAAGTTGCGGAGAGCGGACCGGAACGCGGCGAAAACATCTACTTCCACAAATGCTGGGTGTGCCACAACCAATACTACAAAGCTGCGCCTCATCTGACGGCGGTGATGCAGGCGGGAGGGCCGGACGAAGATACGTTGACGAATACGATCCGCGACGGCAATTCTGGAATGCCTTCCTTCAAGACGACGCTTTCCGACTCGGATATTCACGATGTTGTGAGCTACCTGCAAAGCGGAAAGTGCTGCTTCGAAGGTGTGGATCTGCCCGCAAACAAGCAATACCTTGCGGCGGATCACAAATGGCCGGTGCCAACGAAGGTTTCCGGGGGGCCGAAAGGCCTAGTGAAATCGACGGCGGGTGACCCGCTCGAGGGCATCATGGTGCAACTGATTGCGCCAAATGGGGTGCGGACCACAGTCTTCTCGAACGCGGAAGGAAATTACGAGTTTCCCGCGATGCAAAACGGCGCATACACGTTGCGCATTGCCACGCCGCTGGAATTCAAGCCCTACACGCGAAATTCCGTTCAAGTGAACGGCACGGCGAACCTCGATGAGATTGTTTTGGAGAAAATCTCCGATTCGCGCGGCGCAATCGCACCCACGCCTGAGAACGAATCGCAGCTTACCGGCGCGGAACTGCTCTGGAATCTTCCGGGAACCGGAAAAGAGAAGGATACGTTTCACGGCGTCTGCGGCGAAGGCTGCCACTCGTATCAACAGATTCTGAAGAACCGTTACGACGAGAGAAGTTGGCGCGTGCTGGTGACACGCATGCTGCACCACGGCGGCGGACCGATTCTGAATGCCCTCCCGGTCGATCCCAAAGTTGTCCAAGAAGAAGACGACGTAGTGGTGAAGTGGCTGGCGAAGGTTCGCGGGCCGGATTCAAAGGACGGTCCGCTGCTGACTTTTCCCCGGCCCACAGGCGAATCGACGCGCGTGGTTGTGACCGAATACGAAATGCCACGCGTGCTTCTCGATATTCACGATGTGTTCGGAGATGCCCAGGGGAACATCTGGTACACCAGCCACATGACCCGCTACTTCGGGAAAATCGATCCGCGCACCGGGATTGCCACCGAGTACATGATTCCGATGACTCCCGGCTCGATGCCCGGAACGCACCACAATATCGTGGACAAGAAGGGCATGATTTGGATGTCGGAAAATTGGGCGCGCAAATTTGTGCGATTTAATCCGCGGACCGAGCAATTCTCCGATGTGCCGTACCAGGGAAATGTGCAGGGGAATTTCGCTCTCTCGCCAGACAGCTCCGCGATCTGGATCGCCGGGCCGAGCATGGCGCAGAAAGTGGATACCGAGACCGGGCAGATCGTGGCGAAATATCCGTTTGCGGGGAGGGGAAGCTACGAAAGCCTACTCTCGAGCGATGGAAACTTTTGGGCGGGCGGCGCGCCTGTAGGGCCGTATGGCAACACGCTCGAGATGCTCGACACACGCAGCGGCCAGATGCGCAATTTCACCACAGGAACGCATCCTTCCTCGGCCAAGCGTGGCGGTTTCGATCCGTTTGGAAACGCCTGGTTTACGGGCATGAATGGCACGTTCGTTGAGATTGATGCCAAAGCTGGCCGCGTACACGAATATACGCCGCCGACTCCTTACTCTCCGTTTACGGATTTCTACGCGGGGACCGCGGACAAGAATGGAGAATTCTGGGCTGGCGAAATTCACGGGCGTGCGTTTCTACGATTCAATCCGAAAACCAACCGTTGGGTCGAATACCAGTTGCCTGAGCCATACGCGCACACGCGAGAAGTGTGGGTCGATAATTCAACCACTCCGGTCACGGTATGGTATCCGGATTACAGCCTGGGCAGAATTGTACGAATAGAGCCGATGGATTAGGAAGGTGGTTGAAACCGCCGCGTGCACCGGCCCGTCCAAAACGCGGGCATTAGGGGGCGTGGTGCATCGGCTGAAAGCGATCAAGCAGCCCTGCCGCAGGTTCTGGGATTCGCTTGACAGCTTTTAGGGAATCGCAATACCATCCGCCAGCTCATACGCGACCGTTCATTTTCGACGAACTCGACTACCCAAGAATTGCCGCAGAGATTAGGGAGGAATCATGAATTTTCGCAAGCTGACCTTACTGGCAAGCGCCTTTGCGTTTCTGTCGCCGTTTGCGTGTGGTGCGACTATCACTGGAACGGTTAAAGGGCCGGATGGCTCTCCGTTTCGTGGAGCTTTCGTTCAAGCGCAAAATTTGCAGACCAAAATCACTGTGAATGTTTTGTCCGGACCGGACGGGAAGTATCGCGTGGAGAAGCTTCCCGCCGGCGATTACACAGTGAGAATCCGAGCTGTTGGCTTTAAAGCCGAGCCGAAGACGGGCGTCAAGCTGATGGCGGACCAAGACTCTTCCATGGATTGGGCTCTGGAACAGGGTATGGTCCGGTGGAACGATCTCTCCTATCTGCAAGGGAAGATGTTGTTTCCTGAAGGCAAAGGCAAGCAGGAACTGGTAACGACCTGCTTTGGCTGCCACGGTTTCGAGACGCGTATGGCGTCGGTACATCGCGATGCCGACGGCTGGCTGGATCGCGTGAATTACATGAAGGAGATCACGCATTTCGCGACTGCACCGGGCCTCACGGATGAGAAAGCTGAAACCGTGGCCGCATACATTAACACCTTGTTCGGCGATGCCGTCGTGCTGCCGAAATCGCCTGCCGATTTGCCGGGATACCAAGCCACTGTGCGTAAGTTCCCGGATGAGGCGATGAAGATCGTGTACGTCGAATACGACATGCCGGGACCGAGCCGCATGCCTTGGGATGCAAATCCTGGCAAGAGCGGGAAAATCTGGATTCCGGAATTTTCTCCATTCAATGGTATTGCTGCACTCGATCCTGCGACGGGCAAGATGGAAGAATACAAGGAGCCTGAAACTCGCCCGGCGTTTACCCATTCCGTGGTTGAGGCGCCGGACGGTTCTGCATGGTTGACCGAACAAGCTACCAACAAAATCGGACGCTGGGATCCGGTCACCAAGCAGATCACTGAATACCAGGATTATATTGATCCGGCGAAGGCCGGCTTGCGGGCGGCGGGTTCGAAGCACACTATCCGCGTCGATTCCAAGGGAATGGTTTGGGCCAGCGGCACGCCATTCAGCAAGTTCGATCCGAAGACCGGGAAGTTTACGGACATCAAGGTGGCTCCCAATACGTATGGCGTCGAGAAGGACAAGTTCGACAACATCTGGTTCGATGGCTTCACGCCCGATGGCAAGTTGTTCAAGGTAGACGCCGAGACCGGCAATGTGACTGGATATCAGCCACCTACCGCGGGACTGCCTCGCCGCATCACGCCCGACTCGGACGGAATCGTGTGGTTCTGCGAGTTCCGCGCGGGGAAAATTGGCCGCTTCGATCCCAAGACGGAAACGTTCAAGGAGTACACACTGCCTGGTCCGGATGCGAGTCCGTATGCGCTCGGAGTCGACAAGAATCACTACGTCTGGTATTCCTCCGAGCAGATGGATATCGTCGGTCGCCTCGATCCCAAGACCGGCGACGTGATTGAATATCCCTTCCCGCAATCGGAGAACGCCATGCGGGAGTTCATACCGGACGCTCAGGGACGCATGTGGTTTGGTTCGGCTCCGAACAACAAAGTCGGATATTTCTACGTAACCGATGGGAAGTAAAGGTTAGCGAGGCCGCGAAGCGCACGAGGCGCTTCGCGGCTTTCCCCCAAAGAGAGGCTTCGGGGTGTTTGACCGCAAATCGCGTTCATTCGACTAATTTGGAATTTGGTTTTAGATCGCAGTAATATCCATGCACAGGACTACGTGGAGTTCTCGAAGCGCATAGTTGATGGCAGTGCGCGATGGAAATCGAACCGGAAAATCAGGAGGATGCATGCGCGTCGTAACCAAACTTTCGGGCCTCGCCTGCGCACTTGTAGCTTTTGCTTCCATTTGCTCCGCCGCGACGATTAGCGGCACTGTGAAAGGGCCGGACGGTAATCCTTTCGAAGGCGCGTTTGTCGGAGCACAGAATTCGAAAACGAAGATTACCATTAGTGTTTTGAGCGACAAGCGGGGACATTATCAGATCACCAATCTGGCGCCAGGTGACTATGAGTTGCGCATTCGAGCCATCGGATACAAAGCCGATCCGGTGAGTAGCATGACTTTATCGGACGCGAAGAATGGCTCGGCAGATTTCGCGCTGCAGAACGGCATGGTCCGCTGGAGCGACATCTCGATGTATCAAGGCGAGCAATTACTTCCTGATGCCCCAGGGAGAGCGGAGTTGTTTCGGACTTGCTTTGCGTGCCACGGATTCGAGTCCCGTATGGCGGCAGTTACGCGCGACGAATCGGGCTGGCGCGATCGCGTGAATTTCATGGTCACCTCAATGCACTTCTTCGTCGGTGGCGTGGGACGGTTCTCGGATCAGGACGAAGAGAAGGTGGTCAATTATCTGACCTCGACCTTCGGTCCGGATTCGACCAAGCCGAAATCGCCGGCGGACCTTCCGAAATACGCGGATGTGAAGATGGGCTTTCCCGACGAGGCCATGAATATCGTCTACACCGAATACGAATTGCCCGGTCCAAACCGCATGCCCTGGAGCGCCGCGCCGGATGGCAAAGGCAACTTCTGCCTTCCTTATTATGGCGACAATAACAAGATTGGCCGGCTTGATCCCAAGACGGGCAAAGTAGACGAGTTCCAGGTCCCCAATCAGAACACTGCCGCGATCCACTCGATTCAGCCGGCGCCCGATGGCTCCATGTGGTTCACCGAACAGGGCTCGGACAAAATCGGCAAGTGGGACCCGGCCACGAACGAGGTGACCGAATATCAGGATCCGCAAACGCCGGGCAAGGAAGGCACGCTGCAGGGAGGATCGAAGCATACACTGCGCGTCGAGGCCAATGGCGATGTGTGGTCCACCGGCGGTCCGGTGTCGAAGTTCGATCCCAAGACCAAGCAGTTCACCAACATTAAGGAAATCCCATCGGCTTACGGAATTGCTTTGGCGAAGGATGGCACTGTGTGGTTCGCGGAGTTCACGCCGGATGGAAAGATCGGCAAGATCGACCCGAAGACCTTGCAGGTGACTAAATACACCGTTCCCACGCCGAATGCGCGGCCGCGACGAATTCAGGTGGACAACACGGATGGCACCATCTGGTTCTGCGAGTTCGAGGCCGGAAAGATCGGACATTTCGATCCGAAGACCGAAACCTTCAAGGAATTCCAGCTACCGGGAGCGATGCCAACGCCTTACGCTATGAATCTCGACCGGGATCATAATGTTTGGTTTTCCTCGGAATATATGGACTACGTTGGTCGGCTCGATCCCAAGACCGGCAAGATCACGCAGTATCCGTTCGATCATGCTGAGAATACCATGCGGGAGTTCTTCTTGGATGACCAGGGGCGCATGTGGTACGGATCGCCTGCCAACAACAAGGTCGGGTATTTCTACCTGGCGGGAAACAACGAACGAGCCAGCAAGTAAGACTGCCATTTAAAAAGCCCCGTGCCGGATCCGAGCGTGGGGCTTTTTAAATTTGCAGGTCTGAATTCGGCGATTCAGAAAGCTATTGGGCGAGTCTATCAGAGGCATGCTGCGCAGCACCGGGAACTGCGGCGGAATCCAAAAAACTGCGAACGAATTCCGTCATGCTGATGCCGAGCTGGCCCCAAAGGCGGCCTTTCAGTGTGCGATAATCCTGCGAGCCGCTGAACACATCGCGAATCAGTTCGCGAAAGGTGGGCGACCGGTTCAGCACCTGAACCATGCGGGTGGTAATCGCGGCTCCCAGAAATGTTCCGCGAAAAAGCTTGCAAGCGAGTCCTGCCGCGAGTTCGAGATCGGCAGAAAAAGCCGAACGAAGGCGTTCCGGATACGATTCGGGCTGTCCATCGATCAAAGTCTGCGCGAGCAGGTCTCCGGATTTCAGCGCGTAAAAAAGTCCCTCACCGGTAACCGGGTCGACGCAGGCAGCGGCATCGCCAGCCATGGCCCAGTTTCGTCCAGCGACGCGCCGGTCGCGAATGGTGTGGGCTTGTGGCGAGGGCAGCACGTGGCTGTAAAACTTAGCTCCGTTAAGACAGATGTTTTCTTCAGCGACAAACATATCGAGATGGTGCCGGAGTTGCGCGCTGGAGTTCTGCGCCATTTTGCCGCAGATTCCCACGGACAGATGGTCTGCGCGCGGAAATGACCAAAGGTAACCCTCGAACTGCTTCAGGAATTTCACCTTGATCATATCTTCCTGCGTGGGAACGAAATAGCCGAGAGTGATTTCCAGATCGGATGCGCCGAGCTGCGTGGTTTCGGGCAGGAGTTGATTCCGGGCGCCAGCGGCTAAAACAACAAAATCGGACCATATCTGTTCGCCACCGGAAACCAGCCGAACTTTTTCGGCGCTGGTCTCGACGCTCGTTACGTGCGACCGGATGATCTTGCATCCGGCGACTTCGGCGCGGTCAAGCAACAGCCCGTTGAGCACTTTGCGGGCGTAGATGACGATAGGGTGGCTCATCTCGAAGCGCGCGCGATGTCCGCGGCTCGAAATCAGTTCGGCGGTGCGGACAATCCTTTTTGGTTGGGGTGCATCAAGCAGGAACGGATAGGCTGCGATCGCTTTGTGGGTCAGGCCACCGCCACAGGGCTTTTCCCAGGCCAGGCGCTCGTCATAGATAGTGACGTCGAAGCCAGCGTTTGCCAGCCGCTCACCGCAGAGCGCTCCCGCAGGTCCTCCGCCGACAATTGCAATTTCTTTCATGGCCTTCACTGGCCGCGAATTGCCGGCCCGTCAAGTAAGTGGGAAAACCGCCGCAATAAACCAGGACGCGAGTATAGCACCAAAGACAGCAGCGGCCAGGGCAGAGCGGGTGCGCGTACGTAATGAGTCACTCGCCAGCCGCTGCAGAATGGAAAATATTGCCAGGCCGGTGACGAGGACTCCGAGGAGAGCCCGGCCGCTTTCGAGTTCGTAATAAGCCAGGATGCAGGCAAGCCACAATTCGAGTCGCATGAACAGGAAAACTACGAAACGCGTGATTCGGTGCTTGCCGCCGCCAACGGGTCCAAGCGCGATTTCCTCGGCGAAACAGAATAGGAAGCAGGCAGGAAGCAACGAGCCGAATCGAAGCCAGCGCGGCGCATTCATCCAAAGATCGGCAAGCTGCCAATTGAGCCACGCTCCGGTCGTGAGAAATGCCGCAAACGCGAGCATCACGGCGACAATGGGCGCTCTGACGTTCACGCGAGAGTTTGCCCGCACATACTTCCAATTCATGATCAGCACCAATGCGCCGGAGACCAATAATAGCGACGCCAGATAGTCGCCATCATAAAGGTGAAGGAAACGTAAGGGAATGAAGACGGCCAGAATCAGCACAGCAACGAGCGCGCAAACCGCTTGCTCGACAATCAGGAGCAGATATTTTGTATGCGCGGGCGCAGTTTCTGTGGCGATTGATTCGTTGTTGGATGGTATCGACAGTGTTCCAGCTACAGCAACTGCTGCGGGAAATAGGAAGATGAGTCCGACCAGCCCCAGCAGTGAACCTACAAGACGCTGTTGGCCGCGCTGGAAAGTGTTGTAAGTAGTGAAGCCGAGATTCACTGTCGGAACTCGGGAGGCGGCTCGCGGAAACAGCGTTTCCATGGTCCAGAGTTCGGAGTCGCTAGCGACTCGGCCGTCCGTAATCAGACTAGTGTGAGTCGCGTGGGGAATCACATCCAAATTGATCGCGCGCCTTTGGCTGAAGTCACTGGGGTGCGTGCGTTCACCGCCGGCGGCTGCAAGGAGAACTTTGGCTTCCTGCTTCATAGGCCACAAGTCGAAACCGCCGCTGAATATCAGCAAGTTGGAGGGCATGCGCTGCGGCAGAACCAGCGGCGCCGGTGAAATGGCAATTGTGGCCGCGACGGGTTCGCGGTCCGCCATGCGGATAGCGATTGCTCCGCCCATGGAATGCCCCACGAGAATGGTGGTGGCCGGATCGATTTGGCGCTTGCGAATCAGGGAATCGACGGTGGCATTGGCGCAGGCTTCTGCTTTGGCGAAGCTGAAGGGATCCTCGTTGTCGCCGTGTCCAGGAAGGTCGAGCAGATAGGTGCGCAGTCCATGGCCTGCGAGATCGGCACCGAGATAATTCATAGTGCGGCGATTGGCGCCCAGGCCGTGCAACAGAATGGCGGTGCCGACAGTAGTCACGCCCGTAGGCGGCTCAAGGATTGTGGCTGGCGTGTGGCAGTTCCCGGCGACGATCAGCGCATTCACGTGAGGCAACCTGGAGCGCCGGATGAACACGGCGCCGAAAAGCAACAGAGCAACCCCGAAGATGCCGAAAATCAATCGCCGGCGTTTCATGCGCGGCTCCGCGATGCGCAGCGCGTGCGTGATAGAATCGAGTTTTGGGCTTCCAACGAAATCGCAGTCAAAGAGGCGGGCAATTGGGGCAGGTCATCTCGCAAGACGATCTCATTCTCCAACGGCAGATTTGGAAAGGCAACGGGCAGTCTATGGTGTTCGTGAGCGGCTGGTTCGATCTCCTACATCCGGGCCATGTTCGCCTGCTGGAACAGGCGCGATCCTATGGAGATGTTTTGGTTGTCGGCGTAAAGAGCGACTGCACCGTGAGCGCGCAGAACGCCTACGCTGACGCAAACGGCGCCGGAAGCAAGTTCGGCCGGGAGATTACGCCTGCAGCGGAGCGTGCTGAAATTCTGTCGGAATTGGCTGCCGTCGATTACGTGGTTGAGTTTGAAGGTGAATCCGCGAATCCGCTGATGAAGAGGCTGCGTCCGGAAATCGTGGTGGAAAGCGCCAGTTCACCGATCAACTCCGCGTCTGCTCCGCAGGTTACCCCTGAGGGCGAGAGCGGTATCAAAGCTGTACGTATCTTGAGAGAACCTGGGTTCTCGACCGAACACCTTCTGGCACGCATCACTCAGTCTTCTAGATCCCCGGCATGATCCTTCCGCAGGTTTCCGAACTTTTATCGCGGGTCGCACGCCGGTCCGTTGTGCAAGAGACGTTCGACACCACGCGGCGCGGAGGCGGCGAAGTTCGCCTTTCCGGCCTTACTGATTCGGCGAAGGCGCTGTTGGCTCCCTTGGCATTCAGCGCGCTGGGAAGGCCCACGATTCTCGTGGTTGAGTCGAACAAGCGCGCCGAAGCGCTGTTGGAGCCGCTGCGGTGGTTCTATCGCGCCATAACCGGGAAGCCCGCGCACAGGGTTGCCTATCTTCCGGCTCAGGAAATACTTCCCTACGAGCGGCGGTCGCCTCACGCGGAGATATCGGAAGCTCGCGCCGTTTCGCTCTGGCGATTCGCTACCGGGGAAGCTGACTTGCTGATCGCTTCGGTACAGGCTGCGGTATGGCGGGTGCGCCATCCTGATTTTTATCGGCGTCTGGCGCGCACCATCGAGCGCGACGAAAGCATCCCGCACGAAGACCTCATCGGCTTTCTGGTGGGCGCAGGTTATGAAAAGCACGTCAGCTGCGAAATGCCCGGCCAATTCGCCGTTCGTGGAGGCATCATCGACGTTTTCTCGCCTGAGGCGCTTCAGCCAGTGCGCGTCGAGCTTCTAGGCGACACGATCGAATCCATCCGAGCTTTTGACCCGAACACGCAGCGATCCACCAGCCCTGTTGAGCGGGTCACGCTTCTTCCGCTCACCGAGTTTCCTCATCCCGCGGAAGTTCTGCAGCATTCGGGAGCGCGGTCCGGCTCAGGGCGCGACGACGAGGTAATCGAGCGCGGCTTCTATCCAGGCTGGGAGTTTCGCGAAATCTTGCGCGAAGAGCGCAACGCGGTTTTGTTTGACCTTGCGGGTGATTCTCTGATCGTTCTCGATGAGCCGTCGGCGCTCGATGCCGAGCTGGAGAAGTTTCGCGGACGCCTGACGAAAGCTTATGAGGAAGTCGAAGACCCGCTGGCCGAGCCGCCCGACCGTTATATCTACAACGACGAAGAATGGCAGCTCGCCTTGCAGCTATTTCCGCGGTTGGCGCTCGAACACCTCGGATTAAGCCACGAGGGTGGTGCGACGCGAAATTTGCAGACGCAACCAACTGCGCGCTACCACGGGAACGTCGCGGCTTTCATGGCGGAGGTGAAGGGGCGGCTAAGCTCAGGCGAGAATGTGATGGTTTCAGCAGCCAGCACGGGCGAACTCGAACGGTTCGCGGATATCTGCCACGAATATGAGCTGCCTTATCGGCTGGGTGAGCTGGAGGAGAACGTCACCGTCACGCGGCTAGCGGAAGAAGGCAGCAGCGGAAACATACCTGCCATGGTCCTGGTGAAGGCGCCTCTTCCCGAGGGCGTCGCTTTTCCCGAGGCGCAGCTCGTCATTTTCGGCAATGGCGATCTGTTTGAAACTTCAGCGCCGCCATCGCAACGCACGAAAAACCGGCCGAAGACGGCCAGTTTTTTCAGCGACCTCTCCGACCTCAAGCCCGGCGACTATGTGGTTCATGTGGACCACGGCATCGGGCAGTTTGACGGGCTACGGCAAGTTGGGACCGATGGCGCGACCGGCGAATTCATGTTGCTGCTGTATGCCGATGATGCTCGTCTCTATGTGCCTCTTGCCCGGCTGGACTTGATTCAGAAATATCAATCCCTGGGCGGCGTCAAGCCGACGCTCGATCGCCTTGGCACGACTGTGTGGGAGACGCGCAAATCGCGGGTGCGCAAGTCCGTCGACGACATGTCGGAGCAGCTTCTGACGCTTTATGCCGAGCGTAAGACCGCCGCTGGGCACGCCTTTTCCCCTGATTCCAATTGGCAGCGTGAATTTGAGGATGCCTTCGAATTTGAGGAAACGCCCGACCAACTCAAAGCTATCGCGGACGTCAAGCGCGATATGGAAACCCCGCTGCCCATGGACCGCCTTTTGTGCGGAGATGTCGGCTACGGCAAAACCGAAGTCGCCATGCGGGCTGCATTCAAGGCCATTGCCGACTCCAAGCAAGCGGCTGTGCTGGCGCCCACGACCGTGCTTGCGTTTCAACACTACGAGACGTTTCGCAGGCGGTTCTCGGCTTTTCCAGTGCGCATTGACTTGCTGAGCAGGTTCCGCTCCGAGAAAGAACAGAAGAAAACCCTGGAGGATCTGGAAGCCGGGAAGGTCGACATCGTCATCGGGACGCATCGCATTCTTTCAAAGGATGTGAAGTTTCAGGACCTCGGGCTGTTGATCGTCGATGAGGAGCAGCGTTTCGGCGTTACGCACAAGGAGCGGCTAAAGGAAATTCGCAAGAATGTGGATGTCTTGACGATGTCCGCCACGCCGATTCCGCGCACATTGCATATGTCCCTGGTGGGCCTGCGCGACATGAGCGTGATCGAGACGCCTCCCAAGGATCGGCTGGCGATTCAAACCACGGTCTCATCGTTCAGCGAGACTCTGGTGCAGCGTGTGATTGAAGAGGAATTGGCGCGCGATGGGCAGGTTTTCGTGGTGCACAACCGCGTGGAGTCAATTGGCTCGCTGGCCATGATGCTCAAGCGGTTGGTGCCGAAAGCTAAAGTGGTGGTGGGCCACGGCCAGATGCGCGAGGCTGAGCTGGAAAAGGTGATGCTCAAGTTTATCCGCAACGAAGCGGACATTTTGCTGGCGACCACCATCATTGAGAACGGACTCGACATTCCCCGGGCGAACACCATTATCATCAATCGCGCGGACCGCATGGGACTCTCCGAGCTTTACCAGCTTCGCGGCCGCGTGGGACGCTCGAATCAGCGCGCCTATGCCTATCTGCTGGTTCCCACGGAAGGTTCGCTTACGTCTATCGCTCGCCAACGCTTGGCGGCTTTGAAAGAGTTCAGCGATCTCGGAGCGGGCTTTCGAATTGCCGCACTCGACCTGGAATTGCGCGGCGCGGGAAATCTTCTTGGGCGCGAGCAGCACGGACATATCGAATCGGTCGGTTTCGATATGTACTGCCAAATGATGGAGCGCGCGGTGGCCGAGCGAAAGGGCGAAGCGGTGGCTCCGGAACGCCACGCCAGCTTGAATCTGGGCCAGGAAATTCGCATTCCACCTGAATACATCGACAACGAAAATCTGCGATTGAGAATCTATAAGCGTATCTCCGGAGTGACCTCCGAAGAAGAACGGGTGGAGGTGCAGCGAGAGTTGCAAGACCGGTTCGGACCGCCCCCTCCGGCGGTTTCCAATCTGCTCGACTATGCCATTCTCAAGGCGCAGGCGGAAAAGCTTTGGGTTGCGTCAATTGATCGCCGGGGCGAGCAAATCGCCATTAAGTTCTATGACGACACGCCGCTCGGGCCCGAACGCCTGGTTAAGCTCATTCGCAAGCGCCGGGATCTCCGGTTGGACCCGAACGGCGTGCTTTGGCTCGGATTTAAAGGAGACAAAGGGGGCGCGATGGGAGCTGTTAGAAACGTGTTGCTACAACTGCAAGCGTAGAGCTAAGATTTCCGTGAGTATTCCATCATGAATAGAGTTTCGAAAGCACTCTCCGTTGTTTTTCTAGGCGTTTTATCGGCAGCGGTTCCCTCGCGGCTCATCGCTCAGGACAAAGGCACGGTCGTTGAAGAGATCGTAGCCCGGGTTAATAATTCCATTATTACTCTCAGCGATGTTCAAAAGGCTGATCAGTCTCTTCGGGACGAAGTGGCCCGAGGCTGCCAGAACTGCTCTGCGGATCGAATCAGCGCTCAGTACAAAGAGCGACAGAAAGACTTGTTGCGCGATCTGATCGACCAGCAGTTGTTGATTGAACGCGCAAAAGACATGGGCATTACCGGCGATACCGATTTAATTAAACGCCTGGACGAGATCCGCAAGCAGAATAATCTCAACAGCATGGAAGATCTTGAGAAAGCCGTGGAGGGCTCAGGCATTCCCTGGGAAGATTACAAGACCCAGATCCGCAACGGAATCCTCACGCAGGAAGTCATCCGGCAGCAGGTGGGCGGCCGTCTGGATATTCCTTCCGATGAAGTAAAGAAGTATTACGACGCGCATAAGGACCAGTTCAACCGGCCCGAGCAGGTGGAACTGGCTGAGATTTTCCTGAGCACCGAAGGAAAAAGCCCGGAGGAGATGGCGGCGGTGCGGACCAAGGCGGACGATCTTCGCAACCGCGCGATGAAGGGCGAGGATTTTTCGGAAATCGCGAAACGATATTCGGAAGGGACCACGGCGAAAGACGGCGGAAATCTGGGACGTTTCGAGCGCGGCCAGTTGGCGCCTCAATTGGAGGACGCCGTTTTCAAAATGGATCGCAACGGCATCAGCGACGTGATCCAGACCAAGACCGGGTTTGAAATACTGAAGGTCATTAACCACTATGAGGCTGGATTGCAGCCAATGGACAAAGTCGAAACCGAAATTATGAACCAGGTATACACCGAGAAGATGGAACCCGCCTTGCGTAACTACCTTGCGGAGCTGCGCGAGGAAAGCT